>JBATMM010000091.1:0-18041 GCA_049289835.1 Saprospiraceae bacterium
CCACAGACTGATGCATATGGTTGGTTTTCGGTTGAAGTTGGTGCAGGCATTCCTCTCTTTGGAATTATTGGAGATATCAACTGGAACAGCGGTCCAAAATTTCTCAGAGTAGAATGTGGAGAAGGACAAGGTGGTCCTTTTGCGGAGATCACTACTTCGCAGATCAACAATAGCGCATTCCGCGGACCACAAGGTCCGCAGGGCATCAAAGGTGAGAAAGGCGATAAAGGTGATCAGGGAGAACAAGGTCAGCAAGGACCTACAGGAGCAGGTATATCTATCGTCGGTACCGTCCCCAATGAAGCAAGTCTTGATCCCAACTACAATGGTAATGATGGTGACATCTTCATCACAGAAGATACAGGATCAGGTTTTGTCTGGAATGGTAATGAATGGATTCCAATAGGACAGTTACAAGGTCCGGAAGGACCACAAGGCATAGCAGGAGCACAAGGACCAATAGGACCTCAGGGACCTTCAGGAGCACAAGGTGCTACAGGACCGCAGGGACTCCAAGGCCTGCAAGGTGATGAAGGCCCACAAGGTGAAACAGGTCTGCAAGGCATACAAGGAATACAAGGATTACAAGGTCAACAAGGTCCTTCTGGTCCTGCAAATACTCTCGCTATTGGAAATGTATCCAGCGGTGCCATCGCTGGTGCTTCGATCACAGGCAGTCCTCCAAGTCAGACGCTTAACCTGGTTTTACCTGAGGGTCCTCAAGGACCACAAGGTCCGCAGGGTCCTCAAGGTCCACAGGGCCCAGCCGGTCCCGCCGGTTCTTATACAGCAGGTACAGGTATTAACATCGCAGGTTCTGTCATCAGCGCACTCAACACAAATGCACTCTGGAATGCTAATCAATTACAAGGTAAACCAATCACGCCTAACGCACCGACACAAGGCTATGTCTTGAAATGGTTTCCCTTCAATACACAGCAATGGGAAGCAGCACCTGACGTTGATTCCAATCCATGGTCGACTATCACAGGTGGAATACAATACCAGGGAAGCCAGGTACTCACCAATGAACTTCGGATCGGTGGTACAAGTGGAGTTTCATTAAAAACAAGTGGGACTAGCCTCGAGGTTGGAATCGCCGGTGCAGCAAAAGTCGGGTTATATTCCTCAGGAACAGAGTGGGGACCAACATTTAACAATACGATCAAATTAGGATCTACTTCTTTCAGATGGTCTGAAATATGGTGCGTCAATGGCCTGAATCAATCATCAGATGCACGATTGAAAAAAGATATTCATCCATTGACCAGCAGTCTAGAAAAAATAAAGCTGATGAATCCGGTTTCATACCGATGGAAACAAGAAGATGGTCACACACATCTTGGTTTCCTTGCTCAGGAATTAGAAAATGTACTTCCTGAAGTCGTTCGTAAACCTGAAAATCAAAATGATGTCAACACGGATGGAAGGACAATTGACCCGCTGACGGATACATATGCTGTCAACTATAGTGAAATCATTCCTGTACTGGTAAAAGCGATGCAGGAACAACAGGAGATCATCATGCAACTGGAAAAGCGCCTTGCAGCAATGGAAAACAGTAAAGACCAAAAAAATTAATTCGTCTTGTGTTTCATTCCTTTTAATCAAAATCTATGAAAATCATTTTCACTGTTTTGTTTGGATTGCTCTGTATGTACGATGTCTTTTCACAAGAGTTATCTACACGTAGAAGAGCACATGAAACTACTTCTTCCGGAGCTGGTGAAGTTTCAACACCTTATCATGATGCCCAGGGATTTGAATCCATGGATGATTGCCAGGCTACTGGTTGTCCTTGCTGTATTTTTATGCACGGTGCCTCAAGTGATGGATCTGCGGCTGCACTCACCGTTTGTCAGACTGATGGATTGGAGTCAGATGATGTGGAAGATATCTGGGGAATAAGTGAAACGGTCACGATCAACGGATTAACCTTCAATATATTCAATGCCAATACATCTCAATCTGCACTTATACAGGAAGTATTATCCGTATTACCTTCTTTTTATTTAGAAGCTGTTCCACAAAATATTCGCATCGGCGATCCATTGCATGGTACGATTCAAACTTCTGCGACGGCGAGCATGCATACGGTCACAGATCATACCGGTCGCACAAGACAGATACTTAAAGGTGATCAATATGAAGAAACCATCGGAGGCGGTAGTCGCAGATGCAGCCAGATAAATGATATCTATGAATACATCATTCTCCATCCGCTGACCTTCACTATCGCTTCAGAAAATCCACGCATGACGCTGCTGCATGAAATCGGTCATTTTGTCGATCGTGAATTTGCGATTTCTGATCACCAGATAAGGGAACATCGTAGTGAATTCAGAGGATATCTCTCAAGTTACAGAGGTGACTCAAGAGGAAATGATGAGGTCATCGCTCAAGGCATCATGTATTATTTCCATCAGAAGTACTGGCTAAGGGGAGTCAGACGCACGGCAACAAGAATATTGCCTTCACCGAGATTTCCTGCGTGGTTGCGTGATATCATTCAGGCCGATATTGAAAGCCGTAGCTGATATGCGAAGTCTTCTCATCCTCATACTGATGTTTCTGATCCGGGACATGACCGGACAGGATCTCGCCCGATTAAAGTCGGGAGAACCTTTCCGAATAAAACGATCGGCAACATTGTCTCTATCTTACAATGGTGTTGGTTCCTCAAGTGACAGCTATGTCGACCAGAGAGATGCATTTTCAATCAACCTTAGAGGTAGTTTTGAATTTCTGGGCATTGCATTTCCTGTTCAATTGACATTTCGACAAGGTCAATTTAATTCATCAGCAAATAACCCATTTGTCAGGTTTGGTATAAGTCCAACTTATAAATGGATTAAACTTTATGCCGGCCACAGAAGCATGCACTTCAGCAGGTATTCACTCAGCGACATTACATTTTTAGGGGCTGGAATTGAATTAAATCCGGGCATCTTCCGAATGGCGGCTATGTATGGTGAAATAAAAACCCCCAATTATAATCTGGACACACTTGCCTTTCAGTCGGATTTGGTTTCCAATTACAAAAGGTTAGCCTATGGATTGAAATTTGGTTTAGGAAAAGAGAGAAATCATTTTGATCTTTTCTATTTCAAAGGCAGAGATCATTACAAACTTATTGATGCGCAGGAAATTTATATTACCAAATTACCACCGCCTGAAAATCTTGTCATCGGTACGGATGCGAGATTTATTTTCTTAAAAAAACTTACGGCATCATTTAATGTCAACATGTCCATTCTCACGAACAATCAACTCGCGAGGGAAGATACCCTGCAGGATGATCTGAGTGAAAGCATAAGAAAAGTGGTTGGTTCTTTTATTACGGCCAACAACACTACTCGTGCGAGTCTTGCCGGTGAAGCCGGATTGCAATGGCAGGATAAATATTTCAATATCGGATTGCAATACAAGCGTATTGATCCCAATTACAGGAGCTTTGGCATCCATTATATTCTCGATGACCTGGAAAATTATACTGTCAATGGTGGTCTGCGTTTATTAAAAAACCATCTCAACTTCAACGGTAACCTGGGCCTGCAGCGAAACAACCTTAAACACATCCGCAGGAATACATCAGAGCGCCTTATCTATAACATCAGCAGCAATATCATCCTGAAATCAAATGGAGGGCTCAATCTGACCTATTCGAACTTTGCTATTGATCAAAGAGCAGGTTTGGTCATGCTAAATGATACATTCCGGTTTGTTCAAAATACAAGTGTCATCAGTGTCTCTCCTTTTTATTCCTGGGGAAATGAAAAGAGAAAACAAAATCTACAATTCAGTTTCAACACAAGCCAGGTGAAGGATCTCAGCCCGACAAGTGAAGGCCTGTCTGATGGACAAACTCAATCGCAGATATTGAATTACAGGATTAATCTTAAAGAAAAGGAATGGAGCTTTGGAGTGGGAGTCCAACGAAATAGAAATGTGTACAGAGATATTGAAAGTGAAAGAATCGGTGGAAACATACATCTGGGTAAGAATTTAAAAAAGCCAGAGCTGCAAATGACATTGCAAACAGGTTACAGTGTACTTTCTCAGAATGGTGCAAAGGATGGTTTTGCGATCAATAGTGTACTCAACACATCATGGAAATTGAATAAGCGAGCCTCTCTGAGTTTCCTTGTAGCATATTTGAAAAAATCATCCATCCAAAGCCGGAAATACGATGAAATAAGATTTTCCACTAATCTCTCTTATAACCTCCTTGATTCCAATGGAAATAGAAAGAAAAATTAATTCCGGATTTACCCGGACAGAATATATGAAAAGGTCACACATGATTCTCGTGGTGAGTTTGTTTTATTTTTCAACGGGTTTCAGCCAGCTAACGATCAATACGGTTATCAACCCACCGTTCCCAACAGATCTCGACTATTATATTGATGATCTGTCCAATGTTTATATCAATATTGTCAATACAGATCCCTCTTCAACTTTCAGATACAGACTTGAAGCCGATATCCAGGGTCCTACAGGCATAACGGCCAACATAAGATATCTGGGACAAACCATAACTATAGGGCCTGGTCAGACACAATTCTATTCCGGTATGCAGTTGCGAGATCTCGGCATGTCGAGCGGAGGAATTGAAAACACACATAATCTGACGGAGGAACAAATGTCAGCTATATCCATTAATCATGCATTGCCTGAAGGAGCATACACGATTTGTTTCAGAGCGTTTGACGAAAACGATAACTCCTTATCCGATCCTTCTGAAGGTTGTGCATCTTTTGAACTGGTGTATATAGACCGGCCCGAAATTGTTTTACCGATAGATGAGGCATTTGTTTTTCCACAGGTGAATGTCAATTGGCTGCAGGATCTGAGTTCGCTTACACCTATGCAGCGATCAAGACTGATCTACAGATTAAGCATTGGTGATGCTACTCAGGATGAATTGGATCAGTACATGGATGAAATTTATGACGTCAATACACCTTCCATCCGCCATTTTGAAACCCCTGCATCAACGTATCCATTTGTCAATGGCGTAGACTATAATTTTATTGAAGGACATGAGTATGTAGTGTGGGTGACTGCTATTGATCCGGAAGGTGAGCTGATGTTTTTGGACAGAGGCAATAGTAATGTTGTAAGGTTTACTTACGGAACAGAAGAAGACGAAGAAACGGATGATGATGAATACAACGGATGTGTGACGGAAGAATTTTCAACTTCTACTTGTGCCGATCCATGGGCAGAAATGTATTTTCCATCTCATCAGGATACATTACCATTTACGCAGTTTCCGTTCCTGTTAAAATTTGATCCGTATTGTGCATCCTATCAACGGCTGCAGTACACGCTTATTCTAACTGAGCAACCTTCCGGATTAAATATTTACAATCGAAATGATGATCTTAATTGGCCTCCCGGTGGTCCACTGCAATATTTACTGGACCGTGGATTTACCACAGATGCAGATCATGCACGGTTGTTTATGATGAACGATAGCTGGCTGACACCTACATTTCAAAGAAGCAGAAGCTATCGTGCAGAAGTGAATGCAAGTATGCATATGCGTGCTGGTCCGACTTTTACGTATTCCATGGCCAATGATTTTGTATCAGGTATGCCTAAACCTGGATTAGATCTTCCGGAGCATCAGGATACGCTTGCACCGGGTGATATAGAATTCCGCTGGGACAATGGTGCATTACCGCTTCATGTGTTTCCGGATGTATTTAATTTGATACGGATACATGGTGCAGGAGAGCCTGAAGATATCACGTATTACGGCGATGTGCATGAAAAATGGGTTTTACAAATTTCTCGTTCCGAACATTTTGAAACAAGCAATTTGGTCAGTGGATTTTCTGAAGAAGTGAATGGTGCGCATTTCGAATCTGTAGAAGATCTGATGGCCGGAATTTATCTCGTCAACAATCAGACAAAGGAAATTCTTGAAGAAGGAACATATTACTGGCGTGTGGTGTGGTTGAGAGATCCTGATGATGTAGTACCTGCCAATTTTTATATAGCTGATGGAGATTTTTATCATTCCAGTTCAACAAGAATTTTTGTTATTGATGGTGATGCAGGTACTCCAGGTGATCCCGAGGAAGAAGAGGAGGAAGAGTCCACATGTTCAGCGCCTTGTGAGTTTCCAAGTATCACGGATCACGATGCCGTTGGTGGTTTATCTGTTGGTACAAATTTTACTATTGCAGGATTCACAGTAGAGGTCAGAGAAGTGAGTGGCTCTGCATCAGGTTTCAGTGGTCAGGGGTATATCCGGATGCCACTTCTCAATAATATAAAACTTCGGGTGCAATTCAGCAGTCTGCAAATCAATGCGGCGAGGAAGGCTTTTCATGGACAGGTTACACCTGTGACGGATACCGCACTACCGTTTTCAGAATTTATATCACCATTGGGTCGGATTGTGGGGATGACACAAACTGAAGCAGAAGCTATGGATGCTGCGATTGAAGGCACCGGAAAACTGATCAGTCTTCTGACACCCGGAAGTGAAACTGCATTGCCTATAGGAATTGACAAGGAGATTGATGGCAGTCGTATCATTATTGGCATCATTGATCTGATGCTCAAACCTGATTCTGCCAGGATGAAAGCGGTAGTCAACATTGATCTGCCGAATATGGAAATTGTGGAAGGGTTTATTTCTTTAGGTGCGGATGTGTGTATCACGCCTACCGGATTTGCCAATGATGTAAGATTGTATTTGCCACAAGACCAGGTTTTTGATCTCGGCAATGGAAATGAATTTGTAATCGCGGGTGCGGAAAATGATCGTCCTGACAATCAGGTTACTTCTGTCGAATGGGATTGTGAAGGATTCAGAGCGCTTAATATTACAGGGATTCATCGTTTTACACGTGATTGGCTTTTACCCGAAGGCGCAGATGGAAATGTAGAGCCGGAAGGAAAAGTGGAAGCCAGGTTTACAGGGAGGTTTGTACGAGGCGGGAATATTATGGTCAACATCGACATGGATCCATTCCAACTTCCCGGTGTAGAAGGATGGGGTTTTACAGTTGCACACAATGCATGGATTGATCTTTCCGATCTTGAAAACCCTGAGCATTTTATGACAGCATTGCCGGATGATTATGTACATCCTGCATTGACTGATGATGGAATGGCCAATACATGGAAAGGATTTTTCCTGGAAGAAGTGAGTGTTCATACGCCTGAGCACTTGCAAGGCGCGGATGGGCATCCACTCACATTTGCATTGCGCAATATTTTTATTGACAATACAGGTTTGACATTCTCCGCCAGGGCAGAGAATATATTACGATGGGATGGTGATGGAGATATGGCCGGATGGAAAGCATCACTGGATACATTCTTCCTGGATATTCTTCAGAATAATTTCCGTCAGGCAGGCTTCAATGGAAAACTGGGTATTCCGATTGCGGATGAAACGCAATACCTGAAGTACAGAGCAGCATTGGAATATACGGATGGTAATTTTGCTCTTGTGCTTTCGGTACGCCCTGCAGCAGCCATGCGCATTCCGATATCAATGGCAGAAGCCACCATTTTACCAACTACATATATCCGTGCAGTCATTGCGGATTCATCTTTTATAGAAGCTAATTTATCTGCAACACTCACGCTTGGAAATAGTAATCTTCCTTCAGGTAGTTCAATGCCTGCCTCACTTACTATGCCTGGTATACGGATTGAAAATCTGAGAATAAATTCAGAAGTAGGATTTGATACAACAGACTTTGCTTTTTCATTGACTGGTCTCGATGGTTTAGGATCAATGGGTGGTGCAGGTGGAGGAGGACACGGATATTTCGAAGCAGATGGAGCTGAATGGATGCCACCTCCGTCGTCCGGACAATCTTCATTATCCGGATTTCCTATTGGCCTCGATCATTTTAGTTTTTCAAATGAAGGCATCACGATACAACCACGAATTACACTCACGGGCAGTGAAGGAGGATTCAGTGCAGCAGCTAAGATTCTGCTCAATGCGGATATGGAATTATTACCAAGACAACGATTTACCCTGACAGGTGTCACCCTTCAACGCATTGATCTTGATATAGAAGCCAGTGATATCACCTTGCGCGGATATCTTGAATTTTACAAAGAAGCCGCTACTGAAGGTGTACGTGGCGGCATTACACTTGGTTTAAATTTAGGAACTCGTATTGGAATAGATATCAATGCGGATTTTGGTACATATAAAACCGCTACAGCTACAGTATTTGATACGCCCGGCTGGTATTCCTATTTCTATGTTGATGGTACAGTATTCATCAGTAGTGGCATTCAGATTTTTTCAGGATTGTCACTTTATGGTTTAGGCGGTGGATTTTATCATCACATGGTGATGACGTCTTCTTTACCTGCGAGTACATCTATTGCAGGAGCAAGCAGTAGCGGTAGACCTTCAGGTGTTCGTTATGCACCGAATTTCAGTAATGATCTTGGATTGAAATTTAAAGTCATACTCGGATCTAACGGTGATGAGGGCAAAGCCTATAATCTTGATGTTGGTTTGCAGGCTGAATTTAGTTTTACACACGGCTTGACACTGCTCGCATTTGAGGGATCCTTTCGAGTGATGACAGATGGTATTTCAATATCTACGATCGGCAGAGAAGGAAATAGTCCTGTCGCCGGATATCTTGGTATGGAATTAAATCTGCCACCGGGGGCACCTGCTACATTCAATGGTCAGTTTTTTGTAAAAGTTAAAGTACCTGTCAGCTCACCGATACTTACCGGTATTGGCACGATTCCAAATCCACCAACCGGATGGACTTCTGAAAATGCATTGATATGGGCTAATTTTTATGTTGGTCCTGATAAATGGTTCTTCCACATGGGAAGTCCAACGAATCGTGGAGGGCTTCGTCTTAGAATTGGTGATGTTGATGTAGCACGTATCACCGGTTACATGATGATAGGCCATGATATCCCTGTATTGATGCCTGAGCCTGATGCAGAGTTCACACGCATTTTTAATTTAGGTCGTGGTGGCGAAGTAAATTCAGCGGCAGGTGATCCTGCATCGCTCACTGCAGGCAGACCTCGACCATCAGTACCACTTGGTGAAGGATTTGCATTTGGTATTGCTTTGGCCATGCATCTTGGTGCGGATTTTTTCCCATTTTATTTTGATCTCGCGAGTGTGATGGGATGTGATATCAATGTCACACGAGCTACTGATGGTGACAGAACCTGTGCGGGAACAGGTACTATTCCCGGAGTAGACGGATGGTATGGCATTGGTCAGTTTTATGCAGGCATTGAAGGATCCTTTGGAATACGGATCAATCTTTTTGTTGAAACGATTACAGTTCCGATTCTACAGGCGAGCGCTGCGATCATCCTGAGAGGTGGATTACCAAATCCGGAATGGGTAGCAGGACGAGGAAGTTTTTATTACAATGTATGTAATGGCCTTGCAGAAGGATCATGTGATTTTGCATTGCAGGCCGGAACGGTCTGTCTTCCTGTTTCTACCGGAAATCCTTTTGGTGACATGAGTCTTCTCCAGGATCTGAAACCCGATGAAGGCGAAACCGTAGAAGTATATGCAGAAGCTGCTGCTGCATTTTCTATGCAGATGAACAGGGTATATGAAATCGAAGAATATGTCACTGCGATAGATCCACCTTCGATCAGGAGAATCGAACCGTACATGTATGCATTTGAAATCAAATTGAATGGAAGAGGCGCTCCGATAGCAGGAACAGGTGAATGGGCGGAGCATAATCGCGTGTATAATTTTTATCCTGCTGCTTTATTGCGCGGAGAGTCTGATTACACCGCGAGAGTTGAAGCACGCATTCGTGAAAACGGAAGAGATTTTATAACACATGGCTCAGTTTTCAAAGAAGAACTGCTTCATCATTTTCGTACAGGACCTATGCCTGATCGCATCGTACCGCAAATGATCAATTTCACCTATCCCTATATCCGGCAACAAAACTTTCTTAAATCAGAAACAAGATCTGATCAGGGATATATCGTATTGTTCAGTCGCAATCCTTTGCTCAGTGTAGAAGGTGATGTTTCAAATGTGGATGTCAGTTTTACAGCCCGCTTTACGTCTGAAGATCGTGAAGTGATCAATACGCCGGCTATCATTGAAGGTGAACGTATTATTAAATTCAACGTAAGCCAGCTTCAGGCTGATAAATTGTATTGTCTTCAGATCATTCGCAGGGACCAACCCAGAGGTGTAATCTCATTGCCGGGGAATATGAGTCTCAATGATATCACGGGTGGGCCTGTGGGAGGATCAATGGTAAGTGGAATAGCTGCATTGCAAATCCAAAATCTTTATGCTGTATTGGGAAGAAGTACGGTCATGTCCAATCAATTCACGAGGGTCAGCCTTCCATCAGGACGAGTCAGACAATATGAAAAGGAATTATTCAATTATTTTTTCAGGACATCAGATTACAACGATTTTACGAGCAAATTGGCGAGCGAACAAAGTGATTGGGATAAGGAGACATTGACATTCGGTGTTGATGTCATCAAGCTTGAGAATTCATTTACTGAAAATCTTGAATGGGTAGATGTGAATCCATTCCAGGTGGTACCGAATCACAGATCTGTCTCGTTTTCGAAACGCGTAGACTTTTACCTGAGGCCACCATTGAATATTGAATTTGATACATATACTCCGGGCTCAGTATATCCCAGTCAGTATTTTACTTCTATTGTTGCTCCACGTATTATGCGGCCATATCTTGAAGGAGTCGGTATGCGGACACGAGTCATCAGTAACTTCACAAGAGATTGGGGTGTCAATGTATCTGCACATATTCCGCAGTTCCCATTATTTGAGGGATATACATCTTATGGCGGAAGCATTTATTTTTCCACCACTACTCCGTATAAAAACCCTCTCGACGATTCAAGCATAAATGAATCTTTTTCCGAATCAACAGGCATGAGTGGCATTCCATTACCCACTATAGCCCATGTCCCATTATTACCTGTTGGCTTTCATCCTCCCCCACTTCGCAGGACAGCCGTCATGTACGGGGTACACGTCAACGGTATGATTCAATATCGTCACTTGCAACGTGATATGAGGCATTTCGCTTATCAGACCCTGACATTGCCGGTTGGCGTTGGAACGGTGACGACGAGTCCTTATGAAATCATGGGCACGGAGGATAAAAACTATGTGACACGGATACTTTCGAATGATCCTATCACCGCTACAAAACTCACGAAGGGGCCCAATTCATTTGGCTTCATATATAAATATCCATTGCCTGATGGTAGCGATACACACAATGGTTATACTCCATTTACATTCCAGAATTAGTATACATGAAAAATATATTCATCCTCTCTCTCAGTTTTTGGATCTACAACCTGGCCGGTCAGGATTTGAAAACGGATACATTACGCAATGGAGTAAACATCATAGGTGTCTATGCAGATACACATTCGATCATCGTGCGTTGGGTACCATCAAGTCCATCGGTTTGGAGTTATTCGAAATTTTATGGGTATCGGTTAGAGCGATGTGAGATTGATACGATCACAGGTGTCAAATCAAAATGGACATTCCCGGGTGATTCGATCAGAAAACCTATTTCACTGGAAAAATGGAGAATACTTGTCAGTCAAAATCCTGATGACGTCTACCTTCAGGCAGCCGGCCAGGCGCATCATGGTGAACGTAGGGAGACAGGAGAAACACTTTCTGATCTGATGAAGAAAAGCGATGAATTTAAAAACTACTATGCTGCAGCCATGCTTTCATCTGAATTCAGTGCATCAGCGGCTAATGCTTCAGCATTACGATTTGAAGATCATGATATTGTGCCGGGTAAATTGTACATCTATCGTATCCGTTCGCTTTGTCCGAATTCAACTTTAGAGATTGAAGAGGGGATTACATCCGTATCTACTTTTAAAGTTGAAACATTTCCTAAAATTATAATGGATCATGTGTATGAAGGTGAAAATGTAGTTGAGATTGCTTGGGATAAAGAAATCTATAGTCGGTTTTATTCCGCTTTTAATATTTACCGTTCTGCAGATAAAGGAAATACATGGCAAAAGATCAACAAAATCCCATTTGCTTTCACAGGCATTAAAAATGAAAACCTGTTTTTTTACAGGGACAGTCTGAAGGAAAATTATGTACCAATGCAATATCAGATTGAAGGGATTACACCTTATGCGATCACGGGACCTAAATCGGATATCATCGAAGCGATGTCGAGGGACCGGACGCCACCTATTGCTCCATACAATATTGAAACGCAATATTTAGGAAAAGGCCGGATGAAGGTCACCTGGCAGGCAGATCCCAATGATAAGGATATTGCAGGATTCAGAATTTCAAGATCTAATCAGGCCAATGAGGGATTTTTAGAACTCACGACAGAAGCTTTAGGATCTGGCGTACGCACATATACAGACACGACCTGCAATGAAATGATCAACAACTATTATTATGTTGGTGTTTTTGATAAAGAAGGTAATGTCAATGTTGGATTTCCGAAATATGGAACGATCATCGATTCGATTCCGCCGGCTCCACCTACAGGTCTTGAAGGTAACATTGATACAAACGGAGTGGTCACTGTGAAATGGAATCTTGGTAAAGAACCTGATCTGAAAGGGTATTATGTGCACTCAAGTAATCAGAAGTATCAGACCTTTATCAATCTGACAGGGCATCCTGTACAGGATACAATTTGGCATGACACGATTCCACTCAATGTGTTGACGGAGCAGATTTATTATAAAATTGTTGCTGTCGATATGCGATCCAATTATTCCGGGTATTCTGAGATGTTGACACTTAAAAAACCGGATAGAGTTCCGCCTGTTGCCCCGGTTTTCATCAGTGTACGAAATGAAAAGGATGCTGTAAAACTTCAATGGTACAATAGTACATCTCATGATGTAAAGCTGAATATATTGGAGCGCAAATCAGCAAAGGAGAATGCGTATCAACAGGTATATTCTTGTCAAAGCAATACCGAAATGGGAGAATATGTTGATCGAAACGTTGATGATGGTGTTATTTATCAATACAGACTACATGCGCAGGATGATGATAATCTATATTCTGAATTTTCAGGGTTAATGAAAATTACAGCTTATGTCGACAAGACAGTGGCCCCACTTGAAAAAGTAAATGCAGTGGTTAAAAATGAAGAAAAAAAAGTGGAGTTGAGTTGGGTTTATCCCCATGATCAGAAGGTTCGCTTCGCGGTTTACAGATCTTTGAATGGTTCGCCATACCAGTCGCACAAAATAGTAGAAGACTCGTCGGGATATGAAGAAACCGGATTTAAAAAAGGTGATGTCATCCGTTACAAAATAAAAGTGATCAATGCAAAAGGATGGCAGTCTTCATTTAGTAAAGAAGTAATGGCGACAATAGCAACCAAATAAATCTTACCCCCCGGCCCCTGATGCTTCGACCTGCTTTACTCATCCTGGGGCTACAGCTCAGCAACCAAAGGGGGAGCTGCTTTTGTTTTTTCTATGTGGCTTCCTATGTTATCTATGTGTCTATGTGGTTCAGGTTTTCTAATTGGCTTCCTAAGTTTCCCGTGTGCTATTTTAAGTTTGAACTTAAAATCAATATTTCGACCTGTAAAAAAATAATATAAACTGTCTCAAGCAGCTTGCAGCTGCGATTCGTTGCTCTTAATAAATGTCAATCGTAATCTGTATATAATTTAATGATCACAATGTTGGGTATCGACCCCAATGCTTATTGCTCATTGCACTTCGCTCTCTGCTCTTTTCTCTTTGCTCTCTGCTATTCCTCAGCTTCCCTGGCGATAACTTCCATCTCCAATGCTGCACCATAATGCAATGGCCCGCAAGGAATGACAGCTCGTGCAGGTTTATGATCGCCGAAGCAATCCCCATACACTCTGTTCACTTCAGGCCAATAACTGATATCGGGAATATAGATTGTTGCTTTAAGCACATGATCTAACCCTGAATTAGATGCAAGAAGAATTGATTCAATATTTTGAATGGTTTGTCTCACCTGGGCTTCTACATCTCCTTCTATCATTTTACCCGTTGAAGGATCTAATGGCAGTTGTCCAGCCACAAATACTAAACCCTGACAGCAAATGGCCTGGCTGTAATGACCTGCAGGGACGGGAGCTTCGGTAGTGATGATTTTTTTCATAGGGGGAAGATATGGATCATCGTTCGATTCTGGATTAATGGATGCCGGATACCGGACTCGTGCTACGAATTTTTTTAACACCAATACATACGGAGATTCAGCTAAATAGAGAACTGAAATCAATACCAATCTCTATGATGTTAAATCAAAAGACGAAAGTCATATGCGTTATGAGTCCGGTATAAGACATTCTCTTATCTGGCATGCTCAACTTTCTCCCGAAAATCCTTTGGTAAAGGAATGTCTATAAACTACGACCTCCTTAATTGAACATTACCTATCTTTGCACCGTTTTTCAAAACTAATCATTAGAAACTTATAAATCATGCAGGATCAATTGGTTGCACAAAATCTAAAATACAAAGTAAAAGATATCTCCCTCGCCAAATGGGGCCGAATGGAGATCGAACTCGCTGAAGCTGAAATGCCGGGCTTAATGGCCCTCCGAAAAGAATATGGAGAATCCAAACCTCTCAATGGCGCCCGCATAGCAGGATGTCTCCATATGACCATTCAGACAGCAGTTTTGATCGAAACACTCAAAGAACTCGGGGCAGAAGTATCCTGGTCCTCATGCAATATCTTCTCCACACAAGACCACGCTGCAGCAGCAATCGCCGCAGCAGGTATTCCGGTCTTTGCATGGAAAGGAATGTCTCTTGAAGAATATGACTGGTGCGTAGAACAAACCCTTTTCGCATTCAGCGACAATCAGCCGCTCAACATGATCCTCGATGATGGAGGTGACCTCACTAATGTTGTTTTGGATAAATATCCTGAACTCGTCGCTTCCGTAAGAGGTATCACCGAAGAAACCACCACAGGCGTACTTCGTCTTTACGAGCGTCAGAAAATGGGCACACTTCCAATGCCAGCGATCAATGTCAACGATTCTGTAACCAAATCAAAATTTGACAACAAATACGGTTGCCGCGAAAGTTGTGTTGATGCGATCAGAAGAGCAACAGATGTGATGATGGCTGGAAAAGTAGCAGTTGTTGCTGGTTATGGTGATGTAGGAAAAGGTTCTTCAGCTTCTCTTCAATCAGCAGGTTGCAGAGTGATTGTAACAGAAATCGACCCGATCTGCGCTCTTCAGGCCGCGATGGAGGGATTCGAAGTAAAACGAATGATGGATGCAGTAAAAGAAGCGGATATCATCGTCACGGCTACCGGAAATAAAGATGTCATCGGTGGCGAACATTTCAAGCTGATGAAAGACAAAGTCATCGTATGCAATATCGGTCACTTCGATACTGAAATCGATGTCGCATGGCTGAATAAAAATGCAGGAAATACAAAAGTGGAAATCAAACCACAGGTCGACAAATACACCATCAACGGAAAAGACATCCTCCTCCTCGCAGAAGGCCGTCTTGTGAACCTCGGTTGCGCCATGGGGCATCCATCATTCGTGATGTCAAATTCATTCACAAATCAGACACTGGCTCAGATAGAACTTTGGACAAAAGGAGATCAATACGAACACAAAGTATATGTCCTTCCAAAACATCTTGATGAACTGGTAGCCCGCCTCCATCTGGCAAAACTTGGTGTTGTGCTTGATGAATTATCACCAGAACAAGCTTCATACATTGGAGTGACACCAGAAGGGCCATTTAAGCCTGAGTACTACAGGTACTAATAAATACAGAATGTTAAGCGTCGGTTGACCGACCAGCAAGAGATAAAAAAGCGAGGCTGTTTGCCTCGCTTTTTTATCTCTAAAGAGTTTCATTCATCGAACTTATCCTTTTGATTGTAGGTGTTAACTAATGCTTTGGTATACAGATGTCCAAAGGCAAAGTTTTAATCTCTCATTATCCGTATTTTTACATCATCAAACATTCAGATTAATTGCTTCTTCTGTTTTATATCATCACCATCCTTTCTACATTCACATCGATTTTTTCAGTCGATGCTCATCCGATACATGCCAGCATCTGCGAATTGAAGTACAGCGAAAAAGATGCTGCTTTTCAGGTGTCCGTCAAGGTATATATTGATGACCTGGAGGTCGCCATGAAGAATGAAGGATATCCACCATTGAATCTTGGAGCTACATTAGAGAATGAACTCACACAGGAATATCTGGCTTCCTATGTTGATAAGTATTTTACCATCACACTTAATGGTCATAAATTAGTTTCAAAATTTGTTGGCAAAGAATTAAGTGATGACTTCCTGGCTGTGTGGTGTTATTTTGAATTTCCGGCGACAGTTTCAAAAGGACAAAAATGTACCATCAGTAATCGTATCCTTCTTGATCTCTACAGCGATCAACGCAATATCATGGATATCCGGATGAACAGCACGCAAAAAGAATACACCATCTTTGATCCTTCTCATAGTTCATGGAGCTACACCTATTAAAATCATGCTCAGTAAATTCCTGATTTTACTTGTCAGATTTTATCAACTGACTCTTTCTCACCTCGTCGGTAAAGGATGCCGCTTCACCCCGACCTGTAGTCAATACATGATCGATGCCATCAATGAATGGGGGCCTTTCAAAGGCGTATGGCTTGGCCTGCGCCGCATAGGAAGATGTCATCCCTGGGGAGGACATGGATATGATCCTGTGCAAAAGAAAAAATAGAAAGGAAAAATTTTTGAATTGCCCCGGGCTTTAGCCCGGGGATAAATTGAAGATATTTTTTTCGGACTTTAGTTCGCAGGATCAACCTTATTATTCAGGAAATAATCAATCGCCCAATCATACCCTTTCAATCCTAAACCTATAAAATTGGTAACGCATACATCTGTCAGAAAACTATGTTGACGAAATGACTCTCTTTTTTGAATATCCGAAATATGTACTTCAATCACCGGCACTTCAATCGACGATATAGCATCCCTCAGGGAAATGGATGTATGTGATAATCCACCCGCATTTAAAATTATTCCTGTGTTCGCCGTAAACCCATTTTGATGCAGATAATCAAGAATCGCCCCCTCATGATTAGATTGAAAATATTCCAATTCAACATCAGGATATTTCTTTTTTAATTCCTCAAAATATTCATCAAAAGTTATAGATCCATATATCTCAGGCTCCCGCTTGCCCAACAGATTTAAATTTGGTCCGTTGATAATGTGTATTTGATTAAGCATTTTGAGAGTAGAGATGATTGAATTGAAGTCCCCTTAAGGGGATTTAGGGGCAAATGAGTCCGTTTATTATATGAATTCGATTGATCATAAGCGAGAAGGACAAACTAAAAATTTTAAACCACTTAGGAGTCTTGAGAAATCACTTAGAAAAATTAAACCATATAGGAACATAGTTAACATAGAAAGTCACATGGACTATTAAAGCTGCAACTCCCCCTTTTTCAGGGGGTGGGGGGTATAGGAGGGTCAATTCGCCACGTTAGACAAAAACTTTAACCTCACCAATTGAATTTCTTCTACAGTATAATCATCATCCTTTAAGGAATGGTACGCATCATTAAAAGAATCAGAAGAAGCTTTCATGAAATAATCATAAATCTCCTCCTGTATACTTTCGTCTATCAGGGTATCGATGTAATATTTCAGATCAAGCTTAGTTCCACTACTGACGATGATGTCCAGTTCTTCAAGAAGTTCATCACGGGACAATTGATTCTGACGCTCAATATCTTCAAAAGGTAATTTCTTATCGACGGCCTGAATAATGAGGACCTTGGTTCTGGATTTATTAGCAACCTGGCGAACAATGAATTCAGTAGGCCGTTCAATGTCATTTTCTTCAACGTAGGCTTTGATCAGTTCAATAAAAGCCTTCCCATATTTCTGTGCCTTACCTAAAGAAACACCACTGATATTTGACAACTCTTCCATTGTGATCGGATACTCAGTCGCCATTTCCTGCAGCGAAACATCCTGAAAGACAGCCCATGTA
>JBATMM010000092.1:0-13162 GCA_049289835.1 Saprospiraceae bacterium
CTTAAATCTATAAGTCAGGATGATACTCTTTTATGTTTTGGACAAATGCCTGCAATTCTTTTGGATTTGAACATCCTATATTGATTTCTTCATTGTCTTTCATGGTCAGATGCAGACATGTATTACCTGTACGTGAGGTCACGGTTGTAAGGCTTGACAACAATGAATTCCATTCGTGTAATTTGGATTCACTTGGTAGTTCTACGATTTCAGATGTGGCTACGTCTTCCCATTTGATCTTTCGTTTTACAGTTCCTACCGGAAGCATGCTGAGCTTGATGTTTTTCTCATTATACCGGGCGATCAGGCGGATGGAATTAAAATAGTAGAACAAGCCCGAAAGGATCAGGATCACTAGGGCCATGCCGAGCAGTAGATTCCTGTTGGGTTCTGGGCTTTTGAGGACCTGCACCAATCCCATGATACCTAAAGTAATCAAAGTCCCGATGAGGAGCATGAGGTCCCACTGACGGAGGCGTGGAGTTTCTTTATACTTGATTTGAGCCATTTTATAAATTGATTAAGATTATTTACACATATTTTACATTAAAGTTACAAAAAAGTAACGAATTTAGTTCAAAACCCATAATCATCTTTACAATTAATTAACGAAAGAAGTTTAGATGATCTTATAACTAATTGATTATAAGTCAATTACTTATTTTTTTGAGATTGTAAATTTTAGGGTATGAATTTCATCCATATTTGATTCGGCTTGATTTTATAATATCAATAATAACACCAATTTATATATATGTAAAAAATTACATATAAAATGCGTAATTATCCTGGTCATTAAAGGTTATCGGGATATCAAAATGTTCCAATTATCCGGGGTCCAACTTGGGTAAGTGCTCGTGGAACGACTAGTCGTGCCACCACTAGTCGTGCCACGATATCATAACTGCTTGATAATACACGTATTTATAAGTGGAACGATGGCACAAAAAAGTGGCCATAATTGGACACAAAAAGCATCCCAAAAACCGATTTGCGAATCGCACTTTTAGTATCAACTAAGTATCCAGTCTATTGTATTTTTGATATTATTCCAACTCATACTTGAATTCCAAAAGATTATGGAAGATCAAAACAATGATCAGCACCCACCGCAGATTCCAAATGTTCCCAAAACCTATTCTCCTGCCAACCAGGAGACACCTCAAAACTTCTCTTCGAAAATGTCAGATACGGTCACGGATTGGGCAGGCGTCGAACGGCTGGAAGGCTTCAAATTAGGAGATGTATTCTCTGAAGCCCTTAAAAAACACTCAAGGGATGAGGTAGAAGATTATTTCACCGTAGGTGCACCATCTACAACACCGACTATTGACAATGTAGACACCTCGTGGCCAAAGCCTTGGGTGTTCCTGAGGACCTTTATTGCGGCTGCTGTTCTTTATTTCATTTTTGTCCAGGCCTGGAACCAATATGGAAATGAAAAGCTGATACCCGGCCTGATCATGGTAGGTTCTTTTGCTGTCCCGATATCTGCATTGATTTTCTTTTTTGAAATGAATGCCCGCAAAAACATCTCCCTTTATCAGGTCATCAGGTTATTGTTTCTCGGAGGAATTATCTCCATCACAGTATCATTGATTTTTTATGACTTATCCGACAATATGAAACTTGACTGGCTTGGTGCCTCTCTGGCCGGATTAGCGGAAGAGCCTGGAAAATTGCTGGCATTGGCTATAGTAGTGAATATGACAAAATACCGTTACACGCTGAATGGATTGTTATTTGGTGCTGCTGTAGGTACAGGTTTCGCTGCATTTGAAAGTGCCGGCTATGCACTTCAGGCTGCATTCTATTCAGGTTCATCGGATGCCATGCTGGACAGTATTATGCATCGGGGTATGTTGTCTCCTTTCGGACACATTATCTGGACCGGGATGTGTGGTGCCGCACTTTGGAGAGTAAAAGGGGCACAACCATTTAAATTTGAAATGTTGCAGGATCCAAAATTCTATAGAGTGTTTATCATTGCAGTCATTCTTCATATGATCTGGAACAGTCCGATCGAATTGCCGTTCTATGCTAAACACTTTATTCTCGGTATCATCGGATGGATCATTATCTTCTCCCTTATTCAAAGTGGCCTGAAACAAATTAAAGAAGAGAAGACAATCACACTCCAACAAAATGATACCAGAAACTAAAGAATACCATTACAAACCAGGGACATGTAATCTGGGAAAACAAGAAATTGACCGACGGTTTCGAATTGGGTTTATAGGACTTGGTCTGATGATCATTTTGATAATTAGTATTGAGTTTTTTCGTCTTCCCTCTTTCTATAAAATATTCCTATTCCTTCCCGCATTCTATTCAGTGTCGGGATTCGTACAGGCGTTCAATAAATTCTGTTATATATATGGATTGAAAGGGATAGCCAGTCTGACAGGAAGAAAAAAATTTCAGGATGTATCAGATGAGGCATTTGCTAAGGCAGATCATAAAAAAGCATTTTTCATCATCACGATCACTACGTTGAGTAGTGCTGCCCTGACGATTTTGTATATCTATTTACCCCTTTGATACAGTCAGACAGAGATCAATACCCAATAGCTTTCATAAACTCCTCTTTTTTTCTGCGAGAGACATCTAACGACTTGCCATTTCTCATGATCACCTGACCACCTTCACCCCGAAGATATTTATGGACATGATTTTTGTTGATGATGAAGGAATGATGTATTCGTATGAAAAAAGTAGGAGGCAATAGATCTTCGAAATCTTTTAATGTTTTTGATACCAATATTCGACCTTCCGGTTGCAGATATATGGAACAATAATTACTCTCCGCTTCGAGATAGATGATATCTGCCAATTCTATAAACTGCAGACCTTCCTGGGACGGAATAGCAATTCGATTGTTTTGGTTTCTTTCATTCAAAAGATTGTGAAGCAGTGTTTCAATACGTTGATTGGGAATATCAACTTGTTTTCGCTGCTTTGCTTTATCGACAGCTTCCTTTAATGCCTGGATCTCGATAGGTTTGACAAGATAATCCAGTGCACTGAAACGGATAGCCTGGATGGCGTAATGATCATAAGCTGTTGTGAAAATGAGCTCAAATTTCCGATGCTGAAGTTGTTGAAGCATGACGAAACCATTCATTCGTGGCATTTCAACATCAAGAAAAACAATATCGGGTTTATATGTTTCGATAGCATTTATTCCTTCTTCTCCATTTTCACATTCTGCTACGATCCTGATGTCAGGACAATAAGATATGAGTTTTTGCTGCAAAGCGTTTCGACTGTTGCTTTCATCATCAATGAGTATTGCGGTCAGGAAATTCATATCGTGATGGGCTGAGAGGAGAGCCATACTTCTACCTTGGTTCCGATAGGCTCATGTCGGTCATTATAAAGATCAGTGATTTTTATGGATTGGTTTTGATTTTGATTAAATAAGTTGATCCTCTCTTTTGTAATTTCGATACCTAGTGAAAGATGTGAAGACCGGTTGAGTTTTTTATATTCAGCGGCCTTTTGCCGACCTACACCGTTATCACTGATCGTATATTTGATATGGTCTCCTTCAATAGCAACATCAATATCTAATTTCTTGTCAGATACAATCTTGTTGAGCAGGCCATGATGAATAGCATTTTCCACGAAAGGCTGGATGATCATAGGTGGGACTTTAAAATCACCCCGCTGAATGTGAGGATCAATATGAAGTTGGCAAATGATTTTATCCTCCCAACGAAGAGCTTCCATGTCGATGTAGAGTTTCAGGGCTTCAAGATCTTTCCAGCAAGGGATGGCGTTGTTTTTAGAATTCTCCAGAATAGCCCGGATAAGCTGAGCAAATTTGGCCAGATAATTGGTTGCTTTCTCTTTCTGATCCATTTGGATAAGGTTGTCAATTGAATTAAGACAATTGAAAATAAAATGGGGGTTCATCTGAGAACGTAGTGCCATCATTTCCGTCTCAGCTATTTTTTGTTTCCATTGCGCTTCTTTACGGATGGCGCGAATTCTTTTTTTCAGGATCACGTAAATAAGAGAACCTAAGGCTGTTAAGCAAAATAGCCGAAACCAAACCGTACCCCACCATGGCGGAGTAATAATGAAAGGAAAAGAAGTAATTTTTGAAGACCCACTACCATGATCGGCCTTTACTTCGAAAAGATATTCACCGGGCTTAAGGTCTGTATAATTTGCAAATTGATTGGTGCCGGAATGTATCCAGTTTTTATCTACAGATGAAAGCCGGTAGTTATAATTCGTTTGCCTTAAATCCGTAAAATTCAGCGCAGAAAACTCAATGGTGACAAAATTATTATTATACGAAAGAATGATTGGATGTTGACGTTTAAGAAATGAATCTATAAATACCGGATGATCAAAAATTTTAAATCCACATATTTCTACTTTAAAATGATTGTCGACATCAATGCCAATTTTTTCAGGATCAAAACAAAGGGCCTCTGCCGGTGTATTCGTTACCCAACGTCCATCATTCAGTTCATAAAATCTACTGGAGCCAAAAGCATCATTCATCAGGGAATGATCAATATTGAAGTGTGTATACCTTGTCAGCTCCGGATTCATTTTCACAATACTGAAATTTGTAGTAAGCCAGATATTACCATCATGATCCTTTCGAATGGCATAAACGGAAGTGTTTTGGAGGGCATCATTGACCGGCAGACGTGAAAATCTTTTAGTATTCGTATTAAAAAAATATATCCCTCCGTAGATAGCTCCAAGCAAAAGTGTCGAATCATTGTATTGTTCGATACCCTGAAATGCTATTCCTTTAGTAGGGTCAGTACCATCAGGTTGAAAAAGACCGGTATACATTTGCTTTTGAGTATCAAATTGCTGAAGCCCCAAGGCCGTAGTTACCCAACAATGATTCGAATGGTCAATAAATATGTCCACCACTGCAGTAGAAGCAAAAGCAGTTTTAACCTCACTTGTATTGTAACTATAATATTTTTCATTTGTCTTGTTCCAAAGCGAAATTTTCCCATTATTCAGTCCTATCAGAATATTTCCTTCCTGGTCTCTAGTCATTGTAGTTATGGTAGAATATTCAATCTCCTTTGGCTGAATCGTTTTAAACAATCGGCTTACCGGATCATAGATATGGATATATCCATGTTGAGCACCGGCCCAAATAGTACCATCATCATGCCGGACAAAACTCCAAACAAGATTGCAATCTACAGGACCTGCGAAATAAATATTTCGGAGAAAACACCAATGCTGATCAAAGACTGTGATGCCCCCTCCCCATGTGGCCACGAATATCTCTCCCTCGCGGGTTTCGACGATATCATTTATATCGTTTTTGGGTAATGAGGCTTCGTTTCCATCCTCATGACGAATCGATTGAAAGTGATTCCGGTAAGGATTAAAAATACTGATCCCCCTGTCTGTTCCTATCCATATATTATCATCCCGATCCTGGAAAATCGTGTAGATACTAAAGTTATACCTTAGCCCATTACTGATTTTATCATCAGAAGTGATAAAATTGAAATCATCCTTTTCTCTGTCATACAGTAAAAGGCCTGCATAATCAGTAGCCAACCAAAGATTTTTTTGTCTATCCTCATACATAGCATTAATGAGCAGAGTAATGTCGCCTTTTTCACTTCCTTTTTGCTTCTTCTTTACATCTTTCAGAGAGTATGTCGCCAGCTCTTTCGTATCCAGATTATAACGGAGTAAAAATTCAGTCCAGGTTGAGATCCATAAATTATGATAACTATCCATCATAATATATCGTATCCTGTTTGTATTTCCAAATTGATTCCACAACTGACGCAGCAAAGGATGTTCGGGATGCTTTTCAGATGAAGAATAAATTCTTTTTGTTTGTGCATCTGCAATTAAAAAATAGTCATGCTTATGCAGCCAATAATCTCCGGACAGCGGATCCTTTACTACATATGTATTCCGATGGTCTTGGGAAGGGTTGATATTAAAATACGAGCTAAGGATTTTGGATGTATTCTTTTCATGTACGATCACTCCATACTCTCCGATCAACCATTGATCCTGGTTTTCATCTGTATAGGATTCAGAGATATGCAGCGTATCATTTTTCAATACATTTTCCAACTGCAGCATAGTCAAAGTATTATTGTGGAGGTCAAGCCTTTCCATTTGGTTGCCCTCCATAACCCATATATGCTGTTGCACGGTATCCAGATATAAGGTACTGGCATAGATTTCACTGAACGAGGAACGATTGATGATTTCAGGATAATTGACAAATCTTGATCCGTCATAACGTTGCAGACCATTCCAGGTCAGTACCCACATAAAACCTCTTGCATCCTGAATGATATCTTTGACTGTCGTATGGAGCAGGCCATCTGTCTGATCAAGATGTCTGAACGTATAGGTATTATTTAACTGCGCAGAAACATAACCACTCCAGCATAAGATGAGTACAAGAATAGTCTGACGCATAGATTAAAGTTACTCATTCAGGAAATTCTATGATATGATACGAAAAATGAAGTTCTCAATTTCCTTCAACCTGCATTTTCTTTTCTATTATTATTTCCGTTCTTTTTGTGGATTTGGTTCATTACCTGTCAACCCTAAAGGCCCTGTAGCACAGCCTCCAATAGCAATTCTTACATATGTGTCCTGATTTGCTCTAAATCCGTTTTGCAACCTGATCTGATCTCCTGCTTTCATCGTAACTCTTGTACCTATTCCGCCTGTGATATTATCATAGGCATAAATTATGGTTGAGGCTTCAAAATTATATTGGCCTTGATTGATTTCATAATTGACATGAACAGAAGACGGACAATTGTCATATACACTTGTCTTCCATATCCCTCTACCATAGGTACTGCATTTCAATTCATTTGTCACATAGTTCATTTGGAGATCAGTTACGGGCACATGAGGTAATCCGTTCGAAAATGGAACCCAGTTTGGAAGACCATCATTTTTATAATAAACTCCAGTTTCCGTTCCTACGTACACTGCGCCCGATGGGTTATTATTATTATTGGCAAAGACTATAGAATAAATCGGTGTGTTGGGTATGGCAAATGAAACATTTGACCATGAAACTCCGGCGTTCAGAGTTCTAAAGACTTTTAGACCCGCCTGATATCCGGAAATGGTAGCCCACACCTCATTCTTATTGAATGGATTTACGGCTATCGCGCTGACATATGTAGTGTTGTTGATGGGCAGAGGAGCATTCGTCCAGGAAGGGGCATTATCAAGTGGATTAGAACAACGCCAGAAATTATTGCCATTCGTAACATACAATATAGTGCCTCCAACATCTCTGCAAATTGTCATAGAGGGACATAAAGATCCGGAGAATTGCCCAATATTGGCCGGGCCGATATTAGTCCAGGTGGCGCCATCGGTACTGCGCATTATGCCTGCTAATGAATATACATAGATCACATCTGTATTCTCCCATTGGCCTGACTGAGGATTGAGGAATGGGGGATGCTGGATGATCGGTGAAATCCAGGGATAAAAATTTTTATCACCTGCGTTAGGTAATGTTGAACCGTTAAAGCTTACGCCTGCATTCGTTGATCGCTGCAGCCCTGCATTCTGGGAGCATGCATACGCTATATTATTATCTAAAGAATTAAAATAATTATCCATTCCATCTCCTCCCATTACAAATTGAAAATCGCCTCCGGCATTGCGCAGGAAATGTCCATTATCCTGTGTGCCGCCCAATAATCGATCCTCAACATTGTTTGTCCCACTGAGCCGATAATATTCATTGATCGCCAAGCCATTGCTTTTGTTCTCCCAGGTGTTTCCACTATTTGTGCTTCTATATACTCCGCCATCATTGCACAACCATAAATGCCCATTTATAGGATTTCGTTTGATATTGTGCTGATCAGAATGGATCGAATTGAACGTAATTTGATTCAGGGTTACGCCGCCATTAATAGAATTAAATAAATTTAGTCCACCTACAATTACATAGTTTTCCTCAAAAGGGTCAACATAAATGGTATTGGCATAATACGAAAAACTAGATCCGCTATTAAACAGATCGCCGTTGTCATTGCAACTTATACTTCTTTGTACAAAGGATGTCCCACTATTACCGGAATAAAAAAGGCCGTTAAATAAATTCGCGCCAATAAACAAATACCCTGGGCCAGCCAGTAGGTAAACGGCATTTGGGTTGTCGGGTGTGACCGCGATTTCCATCCTGTCTATATTGAGAAAAGTAGAAATGCCTATACTGGATATAGCCAGTGTTGTTAAATTTATTTTATTAAAATTATTATCATTGATTTTTGTGTAATAAAGTATATTGAGATTACTGGGATTAAATTCGATATCATTGACACTCCCTACCGGTGCTATATTATTCCAGGTACTGCCTCCATCCAGGGTTCGATGAATTCCATCGGTCATGGCCGCATATAGAATATTCGGATTAGACGGATGCATGAGTAATTTATAACCTCCTAACTTCTGGCTTAACGGCACGGTTAAATTGGTTCGTGTCCAACTTAAACCACCATTGTACGATTTAATAACACCAACGCTAAGGTGCTCATAAATATTAACTCCTGATCCGGCCAAGTCCCCTGTGAGCGCATATACAATATTATTATTTGGAGCCGGCGATACTACAATATCAGCAATGCCGAGAATAGGCAGATCAATGGTCAGATTGGTCCATGTGTCCCCATTATTAGTAGATTTCCAAATTCCTCCTGCAGCCGATGCTACATATATGATGGCACTATTGACCGGGTCGAAGGCTACACTGTTCACTCTCCCCATTTTTGCTTCTGATCCCGGAATGGAAGAGTGTCCAATATTAATCCAGGCTCCTGTTGCAGCCATCCGGTAATTTTCTTTAGCAGCAAGATTTGTTTCATCCACTATCTCAATATTTCTTTGCAAATAATTTCCCAATTTTCCATTTTCATCCAAATGATGCATTGCAAACCATTCCCCTCTCTTCCATAGTTTATAACCTCCCCGGTTGCTTCCGGTAGCCGTATCATAAAACATATCGATTTTTTTCGCTAATTCCCTGAAATTTCCATTGTAACTATCCGGATTTACGGCTTTAACATAAGCCTGGGCTGTTGACCATTTAGGAATGATCAACAATAGAGCAATTCCCATTAAAAAGCTGATTCGCATTTTCATTGTTCAGTGATTTTTAATGAATTATTGATGATTCGTTTTTTCTAAAGATTCAATCCGTTTATTCAATTCAATAATATACAGGGTGAGTTCTTCAATTTTTTCCATCATTTTATTTTGCATTGCTCCTATGGCCAATCCGTTCTCTTCTACTTCACTCGCTGAAGGAATATTTGGTAAATGATGGTGCAGTTGAATAAATCTTTCAACTTCACTTAATGAGAGGGATTTATAATCCGGAGCAAACACATAATCCGGAAATCCAACCGTCTCTACGACTATTTCTTTTGCTTTAATACTACCATTGACAGAAAGCCTATACCCGGCCAATGGATTTTCTAACCCCATACCGATGTTACCATCAGGAGCAATATTGATCACAGACACCCCATTAGCAAAAATTCTCATTTTATGATTTGTGAATGTCCCAAATCCGGCAGAAGTCCCACCCACAATCGTTTTTAAAAGTATCCCTCCACTACTATAGTGTGCAAACCCATCACTATTGTCCGGCGTATGAAGTGTCAATCTGCCAAACGACCCCTGGACGTTAGTTCCTATGACAACATTCCCATCAGGATAGATGTGGACTCCTTTCCCTGATGTTCCTGCTGTGAGACGAAAAGCATGATTTGTACTTGTGCCTATCGCGGCAGAAATACCACCTATGACTTCGCTGACAATAATGGAATCAGGACCACCGATATGCATCCACCCTGTGCTATTAAGAGGAGTTTCCATAGTTAGCTTTGCCTCTGTAGGAACTGTTCGCGATGAACTGCTGCCCCCTGTGAAATTTATTGGATCCGGATCATCTCCGATTACCACTCTGCCATCAGGCCAGACATGCACCTTGCCTGTGCCGCCCGCATTCAGACTAAAAATATGGTTTGTGGAGGTGCCGATTGAGGCGGAAACATCACCGACGGCAGAGGATAAAACAATTTCATCATTTCCTCCTATTTGAGTTATTCCTACTGTATTCAGATCAGTTTGTACAGTCAAAGGTGATGTTGGTGTATTTGTCCCGATTCCAACATTACCGCCGTTATTGAGAAAAATATTCAGCCCCGTAGTGTCCCACATCGTTACGCCAATACCTTTACTTGTGCTTTTAACGACCCATTTTTGCTCGCTGCCATCATAGACAAGATTAACTATACCTCTGTCTGCAACAAAAATGTCTGCCTGAGTTCCGGTAATGATTCGATTCAAAGAATCAGCACCTGGGTCCTGCTGATTGATCTGCATGATGAAATTACTTCTGTTAAATAATGTTATAAGACGACCATCTGTACCAGCTGTAATGCCGGCAATAGCAAAATCAGCTGTTGGTCCTGATATTCTATAGTAACTAAATTTGGTAGAATTGACATCCAGAGCCAACGTAGTACTATCACCCACAACCAGATCACCAGTTCTGAATATGACATCACCATTTACGTCTAATGTGGCTTGTGGATTTTCAGTATTAATTCCCACGTTCTGGCTCATCATCGAGGAAATGAATACAAAACTCAAGAAGGGAATGGCGAGTAATAATTTCTTGCTTTTCATAAAAAATAGGGTTATTGGATAGAATATATTTTCTACATCCGTGATTTCTTCAATGGAGAAAAATCAATAAAAGACAATACACTGACGACTCGAAAGTAGCTTTCGATATCAGTCTTTACTAGCCGCCATGAGCATCTGGGAGAAGGATTTGAGCAACTGGCAGGATTATTAACTTCTTACTCCTCGCCTGCTGAGTTGTAGAACAAGGTTGAGTCTGGCAAGTCAAAGCACACTTCTCTCACTCTTGTGTATATTTGGCGACTGAACAACAAAAAAAATAAATAATGAAAAGAACAGCCACAGCCAACTGGAAAGGCACAGGTAAGGAAGGAAACGGAAAACTGCAAACACAATCAGGTGTATTGAATGATCATCAGTATTCCTATAAGACCCGATTTGAAGACGGCATAGGTACAAATCCAGAAGAATTAATAGCAGCGGCTCATGCGGGTTGCTTTTCCATGAAGCTGAGTTTTGTATTGAATGCAGCCGGTTTTACGCCCGATAATATAGATACCAAATGCACGATCACACTTGAAGGAGGAGCCATCACCGAAAGTCATCTTGATGTCACTGCCACTGTGCATGGTATTGATGCAGAAAAGTTTGCAGAATGTGTTGCAGATGCAAAAGCAAATTGCCCGGTGAGCAAATTATTAAATGCAAATATTACCGTCGATTCGACTTTAGTATAATAGCCCCTAACCCCAAATGGGGAATAACGAATAACGAATAACGAATAACGAGTAACGAATAACGAGTAACGAGTAACGAATACGACTCACGATTCACGTCTCAGGCTGACGTTCGCGTGTCTCTGACTGCGAACCGTCATATCAGATGAGTCATTTATAATCGATTCACTTTCCGGAAGAACAATGTGCCTGAATTGAAATATTGCGAGGGTATGGAAATACTCAATGGTTGCAGCTGTTCGCGGTCGGAGACACGCGAAAGTCTTGCGGACGTATGTAATTGAGTGCAACTGTTCGCGGTCGGAGACACGCGAACGTCTTGAGTAACGAATACAACTCACGATTCATGTCTCACTTCTCACGTATTTCGCTATTCTTTTTCATTGCCGAATTTGAAGCCGGCATAAAGCTGGAATAAATTATTCCTGGCATTGATGTCAGGGATAAATGAATACTGCTGACCCTGTTCCGGCTCTTTGTATAATTTTCCGAAACTCAGATTCAGTCTTGCACCTATAAGTAATGCATGTATAGGATGAATCTCAACACCCCCTGAAAGCCCATAGTCAAAACGATTGAGTAATTTTAGAATCTTATCCGTACTCTGATCTCCTGTTGTAGACGTGCTGTCAATTTTAGCATTCAGGAGATAAGCTATCTGTGCACCTGCCTGCACCTGGACATATTTCGTGATGTTGATGGACATAAACTGGGGTAATAGTAAATAATCAAGTTCGACTTTACCTGTGTTGACATTCGTAGAAAAATCATATCCCTGTCTTGAAAAAAGTAGTTCAGTTTGTGAACTAAGAACCGATTTGGTCGGTCCGGCAAGGAATAGGCCAACATGAAAACCTGTACGTGAGCTTGCGTTGATTTCTTTCGCCTTTGTAATGTTGGCGAAATTGAGACCTGCCTTTACCCCAAATTGAGCTGAGAGTATGCAAGGGATAAGTACGATGAAGCAAATGATTAATCTTCTCATGATATTAATGTTTAGAATTAAAAAATGAAAAGGGGTAAAGCTTTAAAAACTAATTATTTTTTTTCTGAAGTTGTTTCAATGCCTGTAAAATTTCTTCATTTTGTTTTTTCAGTTCCTCGATTTGATCTTTCAACTCTTTCGTGCTTTCGATCAGGACAGGGATGAGGCCCGAATAATTGACGGATAATATTCCATTTGAATCTTCATGGACAAGATCAGGAAATTGTTTTTGTACCTCCTGGGCGATAACACCGGTCTGCAGATCTGAACTTAAGTTACCACTTTTCCAATGGTAGTTGTATCCATTGAGCATCGTTATTTTTTCAAGTGAATGGTGTAATGGCCGGATATCTTTTTTCAAACGAATATCAGATGCCTGTGTGAGTGTCCCCTGGAGCCAGGCATCTCCTGAATAGGTCACATAAAATACATCTGCAGCATCTCCGTTACCTACCCTGAATGACGGATCATCTGTCCCGGCATTTATATTATCCCAATTGACAATGACCGCATTATTAGTTGTTGCGTTTAGGTGTAAATTCGGAGTGAGCCTTATGGCGCTATTGGGTGGGCAAAAATTATTTATACAATCTACTTTCGTAAAGCGGACAGTACCATTTACGTCTAGTTTTGCGTTTGGATTCGGATTACCTATGCCTATGTTGCCAGTCCCTTTAATCCGCATTGTCTCAGAGAAAGTGGCACTTGAGCCATATCCAAATGCAATATCCGCAGCTGATATGTCGGTATGTATTTGTAAAAGAGAACTTTGAATTCC
>JBATMM010000093.1:0-7615 GCA_049289835.1 Saprospiraceae bacterium
GATTGTATCCGCCGGCGTGGGTGACGGACAGAATTTCTCTTGAAGAAGATCATATTTTGGATTATACATTGCCAAAAGGAACAACATGGGTGATTTATATACGGGGTATGCATCGGAACCCTGCATACTGGGACAAACCGGACGAATTTATTCCGGACCGCTGGAATGATCCGAATCTCAACAAGGAAGCTTACATGGCATTCGGTGCAGGACCGCGATTATGTATCGGTGAGCATTTTGCGATGATGGAGATGCAGCTAATTCTGACGACAATCGTGAATACGTGGAATATTAAATTGATATCGAAGGATGTAGTTGAAAAACCGTTGGTGACGTTGAGACCGGGAGGTGAGATATTGATTGCGTTAGAGCCCAGAAGAAGTAACGAGTAACGAATAACGAATAACGAGTTATGATTGACGAGTTATTGAATAACGAGTAACGAATAAACAACATAAAGAAAAAAAATATTACCACTTAAGAAACATAAGTTCACTGAGAAAGGCACTTAGAGAAATATAAAAGAAAAAATCTGGGTAGCCGGTTTAGTCTTAAGTAAATAATAAAAAAACACAAAAACGTTAGGCGTCGGTTGACCGACGTCTTTGTGTGTTCAAGGCTGTGCCTTGAGTCATAAATTTTCAATCGCAAAGCGCAGCTTTGCAGACGCCAGAACGTCGGTCAACCGACGCTCAACATTTTCGTTTTATTAATTAAATACGACCTTCTTTAAGATGACTAATAATTCTATGCGCATGTTCACGCGCGTTTTCGATGGTGAATTTATTTGTGCGCATGCCACCGCACACTACACCTGCTAAGTATATGCCGGGTACTGATGATTCGTGCGTGACGTCGTCATAGATTAATTCCGGCTCAGCATCATCAGTGAACGTGATGCCGATTTTTTCTAAGAATTTGAAATCGGGTTGATAGCCGGTCATGGCAAGGACAAAATTGTTTTCGAGTGAAATAGGGCCACTGGGAGTTTTGATTTCAATAGTGTCTTCTTTGATTTTGGTGACTTCACTATTGAAATATGCTTTTATAGAGCCTTCCTTAATTCTGTTTTCGATATTTGGTTTGATCCAGTATTTGACGCGTTCACTTATTTCACCTGCCCGGATGATCATCGTGACATCAGCGCCTCGGTAGAAAAGTTCAAGCGCAACATCACATGCGGAATTAGCTGCTCCGATGATGGCTACTTTTTGTTCTACATAAGGATGAGGTTCATCATAATAGTGACGGACTTTGGATAACGTCTCACCTGGTATATTCATGAGCACAGGTAATCCATAGAATCCGGTAGATACAATGACTGTTTTTGCCTGGTATTTATCTTTTGACGTATAGACTTCAAAGTGATCATTCTTTTTCTTCACATCTTCTACAAGTTCATAGAACTTTGCATTTAGTTTCCAGCTTTCGAATACGCGACGGAAATATTCTAATGATTCTCTTCGTGTGGGTTTCTCGCCATGGCTGACGAAAGGGACATCACCGATTTCCAACAATTGAGATGTGGAGAAGTAGGTCATGTTGGTGGGGAAATGGAAAAGGGTGTTGACGAGCATGCCTTTGTCGATCATGAGTGCATCGAGTCCAGCTTTCTTTGCTTCAAGAGCACAATTCATGCCGATGGGGCCGGCGCCGATAATGATGATGTCGTGCATATGGGTAAAGATAAGGCGATGCTTCGACCTGCTCTCCCGCGTCCTTGTGCTATGGTTCGACCTGCTTGTACTCAACCTCGTGCTACAGCTCACCAACCACAGCTCAGCAACCGGAGAAGGCTGAGGCGAAGTAAGAAGTTGAAGGAAAAAGTTTTTCGATTAGCACAGATTTATATTCGACTCCTTCAGAGTCGGAATTGCACCTCATCCTTTGACCCCGGGTTGCAACCCGGGGCTAATAATGTGGGATCCTTTCAGGATCAAAGTGATATTTCATGTTGAGCGAAGCCGAAACTTCTTTTCGTAAAATTTGTCGGTCGCTGAGCGGTAGTCGAAGCGAAACGACGGAATAAGTTATTTTTGAACGTTACTAAAGAAATTCTCCCTTTATGAGTGAAGAAAATAAACCTTATATCCCTGCGGAGACAGTCCTGCCGGAAACAACTGTCAAAGCATTTATCCTTGGGGCGCTGCTCTCGGTCATCCTTGCTGCAGCGAATGCCTACCTGGGTCTTTTTGCCGGGATGACGGTATCAGCATGTATTCCGGCTGCGGTGATCTCTATGGTGGTGCTCAAGATGTTTAGGAATAATAATATTCTGGAGAATAACATCGTGCAGACTGCGGCATCAGCAGGTGAGGCATTAGCCGCTGGCGCCATATTTACTTTTCCGGCATTGGTTATCATAGGATACTGGACAAGTTTTAGTTATTGGGAGACCATGTTGATTGCTTTGTGCGGAGGTGTATTAGGTGTACTTTTTACGATCCCTTTGCGCAGGGCGCTTATTGTAGAGCAGAACTTAAAGTTTCCGGAAGGTGTGGCTACGGCTGAGGTATTGAAGAGCGGTGAAGAGGCCGGTAAATCTATACGTTATCTTGTGACAGGTGCTCTCTTAGGTGCAATATTAAAATTTGCGGAGGCAGGGTTGAAATTGTGGGGTGCTGTCGGAGAAGCTGCCGGGACCATCGGAAATAAGATCTATGTATACATAGGACTTAATCAATCCCCCGCACTTATGGCCGTGGGCTATATCGTTGGTTTGCGTATTTCATTTTTGATTTTTCTTGGTGGTGCTATAAGCTGGTGGGTGGCCATGCCGATTTATTTATATCTCACAGGTATTCCACAGGATGATACACTCGTGGCAGTGGGAGGTAATATATGGAGTAGTCAGATCAGATACCTTGGTGTTGGTGCTATGCTGGTAGGTGGATTGTGGGCGATCATCAGTCTTGTCAAACCCATTATTGCGGCAGTGAAAAATGGGTTAGCGGCTATACGGAATAAAACCGGTGGCGCGAATGCTATTCGAACAGAAAGAGACATGCCGATGGGACAAGTGCTCATCGCGATAGTGGCGATGATTATTCCGATTTTTATTATTTACCTGAGAGAAATAGAAAATGTACCGATCACACTTTTTATGGCAGTGATCATGCTGATAGCCGGATTTATTTTTTCTGCAGTTGCAGGATATATGGCAGGCCTTGTAGGAAGTTCTAATAATCCGATTTCGGGTGTGACGATTGCTACAATTCTTACATCATCATTGATCTTACTCGCGTTGATGGGAAAAGATTCGACAAGTGGTCCTGTAGCGGCCATCATGATTGGTGCAGTGACTTGTTGTGCTGCGTCAATAGCCGGGGATAATCTACAGGATCTTAAAGCAGGTTATATGCTTGGTGCTACACCTCGAGCACAACAGATTATGTTGATGGTCGGTGTTGTAGCTGCTGCAGTGGCATTGCCGGTGATTCTTAATTTGCTCAATACAGCATATGGTATCGGAGCGCAGAGTGGAAGAGAGACTGCACTTCAGGCACCACAGGCATCACTAATGGCGAGTGTGGCAAAAGGAGTATTCCAGGGTGGATTGCCCTGGACAATGGTATATATTGGAATGGCAATCGGTGTGGTGATCATCATTATTGATCAGATACAGGAAGCACGCAAGAGTGAATACAGAGTACCTGTATTGGCAGTGGCTGTTGGTATTTATTTGCCTTTTGATTTGGGCAGTGCTGTGCTGGTCGGTGGATTAGTATCCTGGGCTGTGACAAGATTTCAAAATAAAAATCCATCAAAAGCACAACCTGATGTGGCCAGTGCTTCAAGCAGAAGTGAGCGTACCGGTTTACTTTTTGCATCAGGTCTTATCACGGGAGAAGCATTGATTGGAATATTGCTTGCAGTACCTATTGTAATCTGGGAACGTAATGTTTTTGATCTGCATCATGCGCTTCCGAGTATGGTTGGATTAGCATGCTTACTGGGCGTATGTTACTGGGTTTATAAATCGGCTACGAAGAGCTTTATGGAAAAGTGATCGGGTGATCGAGTGATCGAGCGATCGAGCGATCAGGTGATCTTGTGATCGAGTGATCATATTATATTTAATAAGAGTTATAAAATCTAAAGGTCATGAAATTTATACTTGCATCGCTTGCCTTCCTGTTGTTGTCAATAGTGAGTTGTAAACCAGCTGAAGTGAAAATCAATGTTCCGGATGCTGTAATGGCAAAATTTACGGCCATGTATCCTAAAGCTGATCATGCTGAATGGGAAATGGAAGACGGAAACTATGAGGCTTCTTTCAAGGAAGAAAAAATGGAGACCTCCGTCATCATCTCACCTGATGGAAATGTGGTAGAAACAGAGACTAGTGTGGATGCTGCTATGTTGCCTCAGCCTATTCATGAATACGTCACTTCGCAGCTGGGTGGAAAGAAAATTTCTTCGGCCGAAAAGATTGTTAGCGCCACAGGCATGGTTTCATATGAAGTTAAGGTCGGTGAAACAGATTATTTGTTTGACGCAAGTGGACAGTTTACAGGGAAGGAAGAGGAAGATAAGGGGAAAGAGGAGGATAAGGATTAGAGATTAAGCAGTATTCAGTGATCGAGTGATCAGTGATCAAGTGATTCGGTGATCTGGTGATTTGGAGATCGAGTGATTTAATGATCGAGTGATCAGTGATGAAGTGACTAGTATAGACAGGTTTAAATCATCTTTTACATTTTCAATTTATGCGAAACATCATTATTTATTTTGTCATTGGTGTATTCAGTTTTGCAGGCTGTTCAAAGCCGAGTGAAAAGATTAATATTCCCACTACGGTCAAAACAAAATTTACAACGATGTATCCTGACGCTAAGGGGACACAATGGAAAATAGAGGATGGGAAATATGAAGCCTTCTTTCACCAGGATCAAAAAAACCTAATGGTGATTCTGACTGAAGATGGCACCATACTCAAATATCAGGAGATCATTGATCCTTCACATCTGCCACAGACAGTCAAAGACTATGTGTCTGCGCAGCTCGGGGGGAAAAAAATAACTTCAGCTATCACCTATACAGATCCAAAAGGAAATAATTCCTATGAAATCGTAGTGGATCAATCAACATATCTGTTTGCAAAGGATGGGCAGTTTGTAGGGAAGAAGAATTGAGAGTAGGGAATAACGAATATCGAGTAACGAGTAACGAATAACGAATAACGAAAATTGAGTCCGGCATGCTTCGACCTTCTGGTACTCATCCTTGTGCTACAGCTCAGCAACCGTCCGGCATCCTTATATCCGGCATCCTTTTCAGCATCAATACTGTATCCTCACCAGATTCAATCTGTTGTTTCGTTCACTTGGGACGATACATTCATTGTAGGCGACCTGGATGCCGTCTTTGAATCGAAGTTTCAATCGTTGATAATCGGTATTGAAGACAGTTTTTCGTTCTACATATCCTGTTCCCGAGACTTCATATCCACCTACTGTATTTTCCTGTTTGATTTCATCATTGAACAGAAATCGTAAACGGGCGGGGGTTTTAAAAAGAAAGAAAGATGAATAAATAGCATCATCGTCCTGGGAATATTGGCGCTTGCGTAATACTTTTTTCCAATGAGGTGTGCCGTCCGGATTGATCGCGAAGAGAATGAGGTCTTCATAATAATAATCCACCCATCCTCCTCTGCCAAAAGATCCGTTGTCTCTTCGAATGGGCATGCTGGAGCGGCGTGAAAATTCTTTATTCAATTCGGCGATGACGACAGCGCCTCCATCTTCTCTTAAAGCTACTTTCTGGACATTGAAATCTGAAAGACCTCTTGAAATCGCTACTTCCTTGCCATTCACTTCTGAGAGTAGAGATTCATCAAAGGGTAAAAGATGTACGGCCTGGTCCAGACCAGGTTGATATCTGACAAAATAAAATCCCTGGGCACGTGAAGCATTGCGATCACTATACAAACCGGTGATGACGAGATCATGATGGAGATTGTCATACTGCGTATAATAATCGTAGACCTGCTGTTCACCCATGTCAATCGTTTCATGTACAAATTCTTCTGATCCGGGTAGTGATGAAAACACATCAAGGCTTTGCACCTTCTGCAGAAATTTATCCGGTTCAAGGGTGAGATAAAATTCTCCTGCATTGCTCACTTCAATCGATCTGAAATCTCTTTGAAAACCTCCGCCGGGTAGTTTGAGTGTGTTTTGCCATAACACAACACGGGTATTAAGATCGTAGCTTATGAGATGCAAGCCTTCTCCATCTTCGCGATAGACCACAGCCTTATTTTCGTCTTCTGAACTCACCATCTGAACCCTGGGGGTGATAAATATATTTTCGACGATACCCAGTGTCATGGTATCCACCAGCGTGATGGTATGATCAAAAGAACTGTGCTTAATGTAATAGTCGCCTTTGTCGCGTATCCCGTACATAATATCAATTCTATCCGGATGAGATATGACGCCTATGATGTCAGATCTGTGCGTACTGAGCACGATTTCACGTTCCCATTTCAGATGTAGCTCTTCATCAAAGGCCTGGATAAAAAACTGGTGTCCCCGGTCCCTGAATAAGAGAAGATCGCCGCTGACCCAGCCGAGGATGGTGTAATCGTAATCGTTTCGTAAAGCGAGCTCTTCAGAGATGGTGATGGACTGGCCAAATGTCGTGAAGGTGACAATCGTACAAAGAAAAACAAAGAGTGGCTTCATCATAATCCAGTGACATCTATGCTGAAAGATAGGTTCATTTGGGGGGAAAAGCAACTTGCTGCCCCTTCGAATTTTTCTTCCCTGTGCTCCTCTGATTGCCATTATGGTATTTATGAGAAAAATTCTCTCCTACTTCGACTAACGCTCAGTACACCGCCTGTGTTTCTCTATCTCGCTTCGCATTGTTTCGAAAACCCCGGGGAACTACAGCTCAGCAAACGCGAAGAGCAGTGGGGTCGTGCACGGAGATTTTCATATGGATTAAGAGAGATTGTCCCTGGTGCAGCAGTATTCCAATATGAATGAATATTAATTTGCGTCTTTGCGTCTTTGCGAGAGATAAAAAAGTGAGTAGTGATGAGTGATGGAATGAGTTGCAACCTAACTTGTATTTTTACCCCTCAATCAAAGATGTGAACGAATGAATCAACCCGCTATAATCGAGTGTGTACCTAACTTCAGCGAAGGCCGACGACCTGAAGTAATAGAAGCGATCGCCCAAAGTATTAGACAAGTAGATGGCGTCAAACTCCTGGATGTCGATCCGGGCAGGGCCACTAACCGGACAGTCATGACAATGGCAGGTGCACCTGGGCGAGTGATTGAAGCTGCGTTTCAGGCTATTAAAACCGCCGCATCCCTGATTGATATGCGCACCCACAAAGGAGAGCATCCGAGGATGGGCGCCACCGATGTATGTCCTCTGATCCCCATCAGCGGCATCACAATGGAAGAAACTGCACAATTTGCTCACCGGTTAGCGAGACGAGTCGGTGATGAATTAGGGATTCCGGTTTATATGTATGAAGCTGCAGCGACAAAACCTGAACGAAAAAATCTGGCGACAATACGTGCCGGTGAATATGAAGGATTTAATACCAAAATACATGAAGCTGACTGGCATCCTGATTATGGTCCTTCGA
>JBATMM010000094.1:0-3802 GCA_049289835.1 Saprospiraceae bacterium
AACTGAAGTTCAGCCAGGATATAGCCCATGTGTTCTGTATGACGGCCTTCTTTGCCACCGGTCTGCATTACTTCTGTTTTAGGTTGAACCAGGCCTGCCTGATTTAGTATTGATGTTATCTTTTCCATCCAAATAGGCTGAAGGGTATTAAGATCCAGGCTATAGCTTTCCTTTTGCAATTCAATTTCATAAGATGCAGGCTGAAACACTTCCCCCGTGTTTCGCCAAAGTTCGTCAAGGGCTTCCTGCATGATCCGGTGACTCTCTTCTGTACCATCTCCCAGCCTGATCACCCATTCACTGCTGTATCTGTAGTGGTATTTAATTTCCTTGAGCGTTTTTACGGCTATAGCATTCAGTTGAGGATCATGATGATGAGTCAGCTTCTCATATTGACAAAGATTGAAAGCGTCATAGAGGAATTGCCTGACGATGGTAGCTCCGAAATTCTTATTGGGTTGTTCAACGAGGAGAAGATTCAAATATTCGTGTTCAAGACGCAGCATGGCCAGCGTATCTTCAGTTGATTGATCCCCTACCAGAGAAGCTGCATATTGGTAAAGTAGCCTTGCCTGACCTATGAGATCAAGAGAAATATTGGTCAAGGCGATGTCCTGTTCGAGCACCGGTCCGTGTCCACACCATTCTCCCAGCCGCTGTCCCAGAATCAACGGGCAGTCCGCAAGGTGTAAGAGGTATTTGATTTTGGCATCCATGTATCCTGATTAATTGTCAAAATTACCAATTCAGTGATGAATAACATCCAAATCCAAAGCTTCACACGTAATAGATCTTTAATGTGTTCATTTTCAGCACCTAAACTATCTCTGGTCTTTTTTGATTTTTTGTCGGTTCAAAAGCATAATGGCAATATAATGTTCCATAATTATTGATTTAAATAATTGCAAATAAGATATTTATATATTATATTTGTCTATCATATGATGAAATAATAATTATGTTTTTAAAGTTGTCAAATGGGTGGCAAGAAGTTAACTTTGACCTTTCGTTTTTGAAAACCGGGATCTCATGAAATTTCACCTCTATTTTTGGTCACTGGCCATTACCTTATTGTTCGCATCCTGCTCGGATACTGAAGAACTATATGAGGTATTACCCGTCACTCAGGCCCCTTCCCTGGAAACTTCTAAAATCGTTACTGACTGGAGTGAGCTCTATCTTAAGATCGAAAAAGATCTGAAGGGTTTCAGACCTGCTCCAACCTGCAGGGCTTTGGCATACATCCATATGGGTGCCTTTGAAACAGCCGTCCCCGGAATGGAGCATTACAAATCATTAAGCTCTGTCATCGATGGATTTGAGCCTCCGGTATTAAAATATGAAATCAATAAGATCAATTGGCCTATCGCGCTCAATGCTTATTATGGCCGTGTTCATCGATTCTTTTTATTCAGTTCAAATCCGACCCAGGTTGGTCTGATGAATCAACTGGAAGCTAATGAACTTACTGATTTGAGTCAGGGTGTTGCAGAAGGAATTGTAGAAACATCAATTCTTTGGGGACAATTAGTCGCAAATACAATCATAGCTTATTCGGAAAATGACCGTGAAGCTGTGACCCAGATTCATGACCCTAATCCGGCAAGTTATTTCCCTCCTGAAGGGACCGGACTTTGGGAGCCAACCTCTCCTGATTATACAGCAGCCGCTTTTCCTTACTGGGGCCGCGTACGGACATTCGCTGCAAAGAACAGTGATCTTATAAGCCTTCCTCCGGTTTACAAATACAGTACGGATACAACGAGTAAATATTACCTCGACAATCTTGAAGTAGCCAACCGAGTAAAGAACATTACAGAACAGGATCATTGGATCGCCGAATTCTGGAGTGATGATCTCACAGGCATGACCTTCAGTCCACCTGCAAGGTTTTTTGCTATTGCCAATCAGTTGATCCCACGTGTTCATATGAATCTTGAAGAAACACTTCACATGTATTGCGTTCTCGGTATCGCGACCAATGATGCAGCGGTCGCCTGCTGGAAATCAAAATACATCTACAATACAGAAAGGCCTGAAACTTATATCCGAAAATACATTGATCCTAACTTCGCGCCTATTTTGGGTGAAGCCATTGGACGTCCGGGTCTTACGCCTTCTTTCCCCGGTTATCCATCCGGACATAGCACATTTGCAGGGGTTGGTGAAAGAATACTTGACCACTTCTTTGGTGACAATTTTGAATTCACAGATCTCTGCCATTTCGGACGCACTGAATTCAGAGGCTACCCAAGGACATTCACTTCATGGAAAGATTTAGCCGAAGAAGATGCTTATTCCAGGATTCCATTGGGCGTACATATCCGAATGGATTGCTCAGAAGGCCTTCGTTTAGGTAATGTCATGGCTGTGAGGGCACTGGGGCTGGATCTGCAGAAGTGAGATCTTCTTGTACCCCTGCCCCCTACAAGGGGGAACTGTTTTATAAACTCTACGCTTTGCAATGACACGGAGAACTACCTGATTAAAATTCAAATCAAGTCCCCCTTTCAGGGGGTAGGGGGTAAAACGGGCAACTTTAGGAATTCCCTCTACGTTTAAGTCATACATTTGAACTCCATGACTTTAAAGTTTCTTCTTCCATTTCTCTTCACTTGTTTTGCCCTGACTGTCGTTGGACAAAACGCGAAGCTCGCTGACCAGTATTACCTCGAAGGTGAATTTCAGAAAGCAGGTGACATCTATCTCAAGCTTCACGAGACCGCCAAAAAAAATAACAACTACAGCTATTTCAATAAGTATGTTGAATGTCTGCTCGCGCTTCGCGATTATGACACGGCCGAAAAAGAAATAAAGGAGCAGATGAAGGAGACTCCTGATGATTTCAGCATGATGGTCACCTTGGGTAATGTACAGGAACGAAAAGGTGATTTTGAAAGTGCTCAGGCTTCTTACCGAATGGCGATCGATAAGTTACCACCGCGGATGGATGCGATCACACGTCTGGGCAATGCATTTATTGAACAGGCAAAATATGATGAAGCCATTGAGGCTTACGAAAAAGGAGAGATCCTTCTCAACAAGAAAGGAATCTTTTCATACCAGCTGGCAGATCTGTATCGAAGGAACAGCGACATGCCCAAAATGATAGAGCAGTATCTCTATTCTCTTCAGGACTCACCGGAACGCTTAGCCAGTATTCAAACCCTTATGCAACGATCATTGCAACAGAATGATTATCCTGAGTTGCTATCACAGCTCTATGCATTCATACAGGAGTATCCGGAATCTGGTCAGTTTGAAGAAATGCTTGCCTGGACATTTATGCAACAAAAAGATTACAGCAAAGCGATGCGGCAGGCGAAAGCATTGGATCGCAGGATGGGTGAAAATGGAATGCGTGTCTATCGCTTAGCCCAGATAGCCGCCAATGATAAAGATTACAATACGGCTATTGATGGCTTTGATTACATTTTCTCTACACAGGGAATTGGCTCTCCGTATTACATGGAAGCCAAACGGGCATCACTGGCTACAAAACGCAGACAGATCACTGATCAATATAATTATACCGTCGATCAATTGCGCGTACTTGAAAAAGAATACAATTCTTTTCTCACCGTTCAGGGTGTAAATGCAAGTACGGCTTTGATTGTATCCGAGCTTGCGATGTTGGAAGGATTGTATATCAATGATCTTCCAAAGGCGATTTCACTCCTCGAACAAATCGTAGATCTTCCGGGTATAAATAATTATGTGCAGGCAAATGCAAAACTTGACCTTGGAGATTATTATCTCATGTCCGGAGAAGTATGGGAAGCTACATTACTTTATTCACAGG
>JBATMM010000095.1:0-1527 GCA_049289835.1 Saprospiraceae bacterium
ACCCATGAAATATTAAATGAAAATAATACGAATGTTTTTTCAAAAATAAACCCTGTTAGTGGTATAAAACAATGGAATTTCGCTCTGGATAATATCAAGGAGAATATTGTTTCAAATTTTCCATTTGATTACATCCATAAAATCAAGGATCCAATCGGAATTTATAGAGATCAATTGTGGTTCTCGATGGAAAATGAAGGTATGATGTGTGTCGATAACACTACTGGGGTTTTTATGCATTATATAAGAGACCTGGATGTATATACTGATACAAGTGGAGTATTTAGGTCTAAATTTCCTGTCATACCCTGGGCTGAAAAAGCGGTTATTCTTCCTGAAGAAGGAAAAATGGTGTGCTTTCATACCTGGTACTATTGGGAGTTGGATTTGAATGAGCTTAAAATCGAGTTTCATTATTTACGATCATATCTGGAAAAAATGCAATGCTATAACTATCAGCAATGGAAGCCTCTAATTGTTGAAGGAAATCAGATTATCACTGTATCACAAATGACAAAGAAATTTTCTGCATTTAACAGAAATACTTTGGAATATGATTGGATTGTTGATTTGCCTCAGGATTGTGGCAGGCCAAGATCGATTGAAAAACATGCTAACCGCTATTATATTGATACTTTCAATAAAGAGCTTTTAGTATATGAGGACGATTAGCCTATGATATTTATAGGACATAATTTGATTATTGGGTGGCAGCTACAAGCCGCCTGAAAACAGATATCCTATTAGAATCAGAAGGATATATTGATTTTAAGTTTAAACTTATAATGGCGGTGCATTTATTTATGCTGTGGCAGTTACAAACTGCCTTTCGACAGATATCGTAGTGGATATTGATAGGAATATTGATTTTAAGTTTAAACTTAAAATAGCGACATACTAACAAACCCTTAGCCTCCGCCTTAGCCTCCGCCTTCTCCTTAGCCTCCTCCTCCTTCTAATTACCTACTTTTGCACCATGATTGAGGAACAGGACAATGAACAGGACAATGAACAGGATGGTGAAGAAGGTTTATACGAGCATCATCGGTTTCTGACACCGGGTGGTTTACATCCGGTACGGATAGATAAGTATATCCAGACAAAACTGATGGGAATCTCTCGTAATAAAATTCAAAATGGAATTCGTGCCGGGGCTGTGAAAGTTGATGGTGAATCGATAAAGCCCAATTTCGTATTGAAGCCCGGGCAGACGATTACCATCTTATTACCAAAACCGCCGGAGCTTGGTCAAAGTATCGTTCCAGAAGAAATAGCTCTTGATATCCGGTACGAAGACAATGATGTAATGGTGATTCACAAGCCGGCAGGGTTGGTAGTTCATCCCGGTGTTGGTAATTATAGTGGTACGCTGGTGAATGCTTTAGCGTGGCATCTGCAACATTCAAAAATGCCTGTTTTGCCGGGCAATTTGCCAGATCGACCCGGTTTGGTACATCGGATTGATAAGGATACTTCGGGTTTGATGGTGATCGCAAAAAATGATTATGCGATGACACATCTTGCGCG
>JBATMM010000096.1:0-17341 GCA_049289835.1 Saprospiraceae bacterium
ATTCCCTTCATTCATTTTTACATCATCACTTTTCGCTGAAGATTTATTTTCATTAAGGATTGGTGAGGATGAAGCCATCGTTTGACTTTCAGTGTTGGATGAATTGATTTCATTCTTTGCCATTCCGGTGATCGGAGGATTGATGTGTCGAAGATCAGTTGATGGTGTATTTGCCTTCATTAGAAAAAATGAAGCGAGTATAACCACAACGGCTATTGCTGATGACCACCAGAATATAATGAACCGGCGGGAGCGATGCGCTACCGGCATGGATGAGTCAAGCAAAGACTGCATCTGCGACCAGCCATGCTCGGGTGTGATTTTATATTGAGGACGTTCTTGCATGATTTTCATTTACGATTAAAGACCTTAATCTTTCTCTGGCATGTGACAGATGCCACTTTGATGTTCCTGTACTTATATTCATTTTTATGCCGATCTCTTCATGTGAATAGCCTTCGATGGCAAACAACCTGAACACCTCAGCGGATCTTCCCGGTATCTGATCCAGGAGCCCGATTAAGTCCTGAAATTCAAGCGGATCACTTTGAGGTGCTTGTGCATGTTTCTCATCCGGCAATTCAAACTGAATAAAACGGATATAACTGTTTTCCTTTTTATAATAATCTGCCATTGTATGGTAGATCAATCTTCTTATCCATCCTTCGAAAGAACCTTCACTTCTGAACGTCCCGATTTTCTGGAAAACTTTTAAAAAACCATCATTCAATATCAACAAAGCTTTGTCTTCATCTTTCGTATACTTCAGGCACATCGACATCATCACCGGGAAGTGTTGCTTATATAATTGCTCCTGACTCTTGCGGTCATTACGTATGCATCCTTGTATGAGTTCAGCTTCTGACAAACTTCTATATTTCGCTTCTCTATGTTCGAGGTCAGAGACACTCGAACATCAGAAAATCATTAATGGTTGATGATGTATATTTTATCATTGATCTTATCTACAAATTCATTATATGCCGCGGGCATGTTGTCATCCATCTGATCCAATAACCAGAACCGGTGTGTGGATCCCCTTTTTATTTCAAAATAAATACCACCCCAGTCACCGGCATCAGGCTGACCCTGGATAACTTCTGTTTCATTCAAAAGGGCCTCAGGGAAAAAAGTCGAAAGATCTTTGACCGATTGATATTTTTCATCAGACCATTGTGTTGCAAAATGTCCCGGATAAAAAGTATCATTGCCGGGATACATATCTAATGTGTCTTCATAAAGTTTTGAATTGTCGACCCTATATATTTCAACACATCCTTCTCCGGCGCATTCTCCGTAAAAATGACCGAATACTACATATTCAGGTAATGTCCCAAAACCACACACTCCTATCTGATCCTTTTTACATGACATCATGCATAAGGCTATGAATGGAATGAGGGTAATAATGCCTTTATATTTCAATTTCATTTTGTTCATACTAATTAATTAAAATAACAATCCTGTCCGTAATTCTACTCTACGATAACTGATTTTATCTGTGAATTTTAGTCCACTAAAATCAAATCCATCGGTTGTGAATGTGGCATTTTGGATTTTATATTCTATGCCGAGATAATAGGATACATCTCCTCCTCCAAAACGCACACCAAATTCAGGACTGAAATGAAAACCACCTACAGCTTTTGTTATGCCCCTTGAACCATCTTTGAGCGCGATGCCATAACCAATCTTCAATGCGTAATATGGACTGATCCTCTGTGGTATTAAAAATCCTCTCGCTTCAGCATAGATGGGAATAATATTTCTGATCGAACTGAAATCATGTGATTCAATTCCTGTGCCCAGACCCACCCCCAGTAAACGATTAAATCTGTAGCCCATGGCGTGATGAATACCTGCACCACCATAATATGAAACATTGATAAATCCTGAGCTATTCTGGTACCAGCCCTTCTCCCTGAATGCATAGGGCTTTGGTGTTCTGGGGTATGAATATTTAGGATTTAAAAGTCCACTGTCATCCGTTTTTTGCACATCCTGCATCACCCGATGAATATCCTTTTTGAGAATAGTAATTTCGGCACCTGTCGATAATTTGAAATCCATGCCACGTTCAAGATCCCATTTTAGAATCGTACCTGTCAGCCTACTACCGTCTTTGAGCCAGACAATATCAATCGGAGTTTTCTCTTCGGTTTGTCCGGTTAGAGACTGACTTGACAGAAATGTAAAAATGAAAATGAATATGGTTATTAATGATTTCATTGCGGCCGGTATTGAATGAATAAAAGAATAAGTGTATTTATTGTAGAAAAGAAGTTCTCATTCCTAAACCCATCGAAAGAGAACTTCCCATTACCAAATCCTTATTTTCCAATTGTAATCTTACTTAATTCTTTAAGATCACTTCTGTCCTTTGCATCAAACTGATACAAACCATCTGAACCCACCACCATCACGAGGTCACCGGGAGGAAGTACGATCACATCCCAACCAAAGAAACCGGATACTCTGTCCAGAAGATTTTTATCAATTTTTTGATTGTCGGAGATATCAAATGTTTTCAGCCCGAATTTTCCTTCACACAGATATAGTGTATTGTCTACGATGGAAAGACCATGCGGATTATCCATTGGATACGATTTGATCAATGAAGGATTGTCGAGATTCGAGACATCAATGACATCGAGTTGGTTGACAAAACCCTGGCATGCATTTCCGTCTCTCAATGTTACATAAGCGGTATTCCCGGAAACTGCCACGGGGTCACAAGCTGTAGCATGAGTAAAAGTAGATCTGAATACTGGTGATTCACGATTTGAAATATCATAAATAAGCAACCCTGAATTAGAGCCTATGAAAAGATTATTTGCCATCGGGAATAATGTCTCCACGCCCCATTGAACATCTACTTTGTTTTTAAGTACCGGCAATGATTGTGTGACATCAAATATTTTAATCTGCGCGCCATCAATCGTATATAAATAATTATTGACTGCAGTAAATCGTGCCATGGATCCACCTGTCACGACATTGCTGCTCACGGCAGATCCTGAATTTAATCCTACACCAAAAAACGAACCATCCTTCACCATCAGAATATCTTCCTGTAACCAGATACCTCTTCCCCAGTTGATGTCATTACAATCTATTGTGATTTTAGTAGGTGTAGGCACATATTCAACCAGAAATCCGAGCTGATCATTGAATGAATAGAAGCTTTGAAAAACATCATTTACCCTGCTCACTTCAATGGGTGCAGTTGGATTCGATATATCAATGCCTACTAAATCCAGATAGTTGTCGGCATAGAGAATATCATTATGGACTGCCATATCAAGTGTACCGGGTAAATCGATGAAACCGATATTGACAGGTGTCTGAGGATTGGTGTTGTCGATGACATGAATTCCTTTGTTCATCTCATTGATGAGTAGATAGCCTTTGTAGTAGAATATCTTTCCCGGAGATTCGAGAGCGCGGGCTGCTCCAAAGGAGGCAGGGACTCTCATCTCATCTATACGTTTGAAGACAGGTTCGTAAGCAATGTATTCTTCTGTGCGGGTGCAACGATCTTGTTCGCAGCCGGTCATCAGGAAAGAAGCCAGGAGGACTGCCAGAAATGAAAATTGGAATATTGATTTCATGATAGATTGATTGTTTGACTTAATAGACTTTTGGATGGACTGTTTGGTTGGGTGTAGGGGTGAATTGCGTCGACTTTATTAAAGTTAACGAATGAAGGGGGAAATATGGTGGGTTATACATCCGAATATGACTAAATACCTCAAAGTCAGTCATTTAATGTTTTCCTTAAATACAATTGTGTTTTCCTTAAACATATTTTATTTAAGTCCAGGTCATTATACTAGCCTCAAAATCAATCATTTAATATTTGCCTTAAATACAATTGTGTTTTCCTTAAACATATTTCAACATCCTGCATGCCTTGGTGAATAAGCTACTTCTTCGCATAATGCACCCCCATCCCGTCCAACCGATCAAGATGTTTTCTTAGCCTGACTGTAAACTCATCCCAATTCCGCTGACCCACAGGAGTCCATAAAACTTCAGCCAAAGCAATTGCCCTGGGATAGGCCATATATTCCACCTTCTCCGGTGTGTCGATGTATTCAGTCCATACATTCCCCTGGGCTCCCAGGATATGTTTTGCTTCATCTTCGGAAAGCTCTGCAGGTACTGGATCATATGAGTACACTTTATCAAGCGGAGTAAAGCCACCGATCGCAAGAGGCTCTGTAGATCGGTCACCCTGGTAGTGATCGAAATAACAATAGCCACCAGGAGTCATAATCGCATCGTGACCTGCTTTAGCGGCATCTATTCCACCCTGAACTCCACGCCATGACATTATTGTTGCATTAGGTGCGACACCCCCTTCAAGTATCTCATCCCATCCGATGATCGTCTTCCCTTTTGCGTTGAGATATTTTTCAATGCGTCGGATAAAATAACTCTGGAGTTCATTCGCATTTTTCAATCCTTCTTTATTCATCAGGTTTTTGCAAAAATCACTCTTTACCCAACTTGTCTTCACTACTTCGTCGCCACCGATATGTATATATTTTGAAGGGAATAATGTAAGTACTTCATCAAGAACATTTTCAAGAAAAACAAATGTTGAATCTGCAGGACAATACACATCTTCGAATACGCCCCATGTTGTGGCCGTTTTAAATGGACCTGAACTACATGCAAGTTCAGGATAAGCCGCAAGGGCTGCCAGACAATGACCAGGCATTTCAATTTCAGGAATGATCGTCACAGCGCGGTCTGCAGCATATTTCACTACATCTTTGATTTCTTCCTGTGTATAGAAACCACCATATCGTGTGCTATCGTATCGCGGAGGCTTTTCTCCAAAACGACCAATGAGCGTTTCATCTCTGTATGCAGCTACTTCCTGGAGCTTTGGATACTTAAGGATTTCGATACGCCATCCCTGATCATCGGTGAGATGCCAATGGAAATAATTCATTTTGTAATACGCCAGCAGATCAATGTATTTCTTTATAAACTCAACAGGCATAAAATGACGGCATACATCGAGATGCATACCGCGATATACAAAACGAGGTTGATCACTTATATCTACTAAAGGAACGGACCATTGACGGTGAAGGCCCTTTGAATCAGCGACTGCATCCAGTCGCATGATCTGTCTCAATGTCTGCATGGCATAGAATACACCCAATTCAGATCCGGCCACAATCAAGATACCCGAAGATTGTATTTTGAGATTATACGATTCAATATTGTAGTTGTTGTAGACCAATGTGACTTTTATCAGATTCGATGAATCCTTAAGAGCAGATTTATCATGCAGGAAAGAAAGTACATATCCGCTTTTCTTTTGAAATACTTCATTGAAAACTTTGAAGGGATCAAAATGAGGAAAGTTATTTGCATTGGTCAGGATTTTCATTTTCTCATCAATCAATAGAAAACCTGATCCGGCTTGCATCGTAGCAGGGAGTGGAGCGATGGCGAGATTGCCTTCAATTGTTTCTGTCTGAGAAGAGGAATGACTGGCACATCCAGGCAGAAGGAGAAGGCTAAAGAGAAGGAGGATAGATAAATTAGAAATAAATGAATTCATACAAGGTCATTATTGTTAATGTGGTGAAAAGATAAGGTATCTGCGGGTAGATATTGATTTGAAGTTACAAACTTCAAATAGCGATTGCGGTAAAATAATGTTTCACCTCTTCCTCAGCCTTCACCTTAGCCTTAGCCTTCCTTTTCACTTCTGATCCGCCAATAAATTCCAAAGCTTATCTTTCAATCGATCAAGACCATATCCGCTGACCGCAGATATAAACACCACATCAATATCTTCGGGCAATGTAGGTTTTAGTAATTTTTGCATCTCTTCATCGATCATATCACATTTCGTGATGGCGAGAAGTCTTGGCTTGTCCAGCAATTCTTCATTATACATTTCTAATTCATGATAAAGGACTTCAAAATCTTTTTTGATGTCATCTGTGTCACAAGGGATCATGAATAATAATACTGCGTTGCGTTCGATGTGCCTGAGAAAGCGATGACCTAACCCTTTTCCAAGATGAGCATCTTCAATGATCCCCGGAATATCGGCGATGACAAATGAACGATTGTCACGATAAGCTACAAAACCAAGATTAGGTGTGAGTGTTGTAAAGGGATAAGATGCAATTTTTGGTTTTGCTGCAGAGACAGAAGCAAGCAAAGTAGATTTTCCTGCGTTTGGAAATCCAACTAATCCAACATCCGCAAGAATTTTTAATTCAAGTATCCGCCATCCTTCCTGGAAAGGTTCACCAGGTTGCGCATATTGTGGTGTTTGATTGGTAGGTGATTTGAAATGATCATTACCCCACCCTCCTCTGCCACCTGGCATCAGGATAAATTCCTCCTGGTCTTTTGTAATCTCAAAAATGACTTCACCTGTATCTGGATCTTTTGCAACAGTGCCGAGAGGAACTTCGAGAATCACGTCTTCACCTGAAGGACCACTTTTGAGTGTACCCATTCCAGGCTTGCCATTTTCAGCAATGACGTGCTTTCTATATTTGAGATGCAGTAGAGTCCATAGCTGTGAATTGCCACGACAGATGACATCTCCACCACGACCTCCATCTCCTCCATCAGGTCCGCCTTTCGCACTGACTTTATCACGAAGAAAATGTGCAGAGCCAGGACCACCAGCTCCAGACTTACAATGGATCTTTACGTAATCAACAAAATTTTGTTCAGCCATCAGACGCAGAGACTGTCAATCGCCTCACACAGGCAGGAGAATATTTCATCAATCGTACCGAGGCCTGAAATTTTGAATGCTTTTCCTCTTTTATCGTAGTAATTGTAGATAGGAGCTGTCTTCGCCTGGTATACCTGAAATCGTGTCCGGATCACATTTTCATCATTATCATCCGATCGATTTGAATCAATTCCTCTTTTCAAAATACGTTTGACAATTTCCTCTTCAGGCACTTCTAAAAGAATGAGTGCATCAATCTGCTGATTCATACCTGACAACAATTGGTTAAGTGCATCAGCCTGTGGCTCGGTACGCGGGAAGCCATCGAATATAAATCCCTTTGCTTCCTGATGAGCGAGCATCTTGTTATGGAGCATTTCGATGGTCACTTCATCAGGCACAAGTTCGCCCCTGGACATAAATCCATGAGCCTGTTTGCCCAGCTCAGTTCCATTCTCTATTTCAGATCTGAAGAGATCACCAGTAGAAATATGGAACAGCCCATAGGTTTTCTCAAGCTTTGCAGCCTGCGTACCCTTACCACTTCCAGGAGGACCAAACAGAATAAGATTAAGCATTTTGGATGTTAAATATGATTTACAAAGGGGGCTAAGATAGTGTTATAAAGGGAAAAGGGGTAATCGGTAAAAGGTAAGCATTAACCGGTAATCAGTTAGCAGAAATCAGCTTAAAAAACAGGGATGCCGGATTGAAGGATGCCAGGTACGGGACTCTGGACGTATATTAAAATACATATCTACGGAATTACCCGGAGCGTTATCTCAGTTAAGTCAGACCTAAGTTGTCCGTAGTTTCAAACTACAGACTATTCCTTTTTGCCTATTGCTTTTTGCCTATTGCTTATTGCCAATTGCTCATTGCCAATTGCTCATTGCCCTGCTGAAAACAACTTATACGCAGTAGGCTTTTCTTCACCAATTTGTACACTTAAAATAAATACACCAGGAGGAAGACGCAAACGATCCATTTCATAGTATACAGAATGAGGTATTGCTACATCCTCTCTGACAAGCTTTCCTGATACATCAAATAATCTTGCTGTTATTTCCTGGTTGATGACACTGCTAAAGCTGATTGCGATCCGATCGGTGAAAGGATTAGGCAAAACATTATGAACCAGATCAGGATCGACATTTCTTCGCACCACGATAGTATTGGTATAGAATTCATCATGATATCCAATAGCAGGATTATCATTGATTACGTTCAACCGGTAATAAATGACATTGCGCAGACTCTGATCGAGTGATGTATAGTGCTGTGGGATTGTACTCACGATACCTTTTGCATTGACTTCATCTATCTGTGTATAATCAATACCTGTATATGATCGTTCGAGAATAAATTTCTGACATTGATATTCAATTCCTGTTGTCCAGTTAATGGTCACTTCCTGAGAACCGTTATAATCAGCAGAAAAAGCTGTAACATTTGTTTTTAATTCACCTTCATATTTGCTCACTTCAAAATCATCGATGACCAGACCCTGAGCTTGTTCAGAGGCATCAGATTTGAAAATATATTTGAAGCTCACTGTAGATTCGCCTGCCAGAAAACTGACATCCTTCATGTACTGAGCCCAACTAATTTGTGCATTTGTGAAATAATCTTTTCCCTCAGGAAAAGCACCATTTGCCAAATTGGAGTTGTGATAATTATACCATTGTGGATCACCACTTGTACCGAGTTGTTGCCATGAATCACCACCATCAAGAGAATACTCGATTTGAAATCCATCATTTCGATTTTCAACTGCAAATTTTGCCCAGAATTTCAATTCATACAGCCCTGATTGTGTAAAATCAAACATGGGGGTGTAGAGATATGATTCTGTATTGTTTTGATAAAGATTATCATTGATTCCTAAGACCCATGCGCTTGTTCCACTGTGTGCGCCATCCTTTCCAGGCTTGATTGACGAACCAAATTCAAAAGCTGTTCCCTGTACGTGGTAACCTGCGAAATGGTCAGGAGAAGATTCAAAATCACCTGCATATCCTGCATCACCTGTCGCATAAGGAGCCTCGAGATATGGAAGGATAATCATTTGTTTTGTTTTTACAATCACACCATTCACGGTAAGCGAAATCGTATATTTTCCGGCTTGTGTATATGTATGATTTACTATCGGTTCGCTTGAGGTTGTGTTGTCACCGAGATCCCATTGAAGTGAATTAGCATTGACGGATTGTGAACCGTCGATAATTACGGATTGGCCGACGTATGCAATTGGCTTAGTAACAATAACTGCAGCTGCGGAAGAAAATACATCGGTTGTCATCATACCACGACCATGTGTGGCTGCCAGTACCACTTTATCACTTTCACGGATTTGTAACATATACACACTTACATATGGCATTCCATTATCAGTGATCGCAGGGTCCCAATGTGTGAGATCACCATTTACATCTTCGGTTGTCCATATGCCTGCTTCAGTTGCAAGCATCACACGATCATGGTTGGCCGGATCGAATATGGCCCATCGCACCGGCATATCAGGCAGATCGCCTTCAATTGAATTCCATTCATCACCGGCATTTGTACTTATCCAGATATTTTCAAGTGTAGCTCCAAAATTGAACAGCGATATGAGCATATCATTCGGTGTCTGTTTGTCAATATAAAAACATGATACCGAAGCTGTGCCCGGTAAGTCAGCAATTACTTTTGCCTGGGCAGGATTATCGATATTGGCATTATCAATCTGCAATACCCTACCGGAACCTCCACCGAAATAAATTCTATTCGCGACGAATGGATCAGCTTTAACAGCGCTTACGCTCACGCCCTGACCTGATATTTTAACTTCTTCAACATCACCCGAACGGATATCCCAACGGAAATATCCTCCAGTGTTAATCTGGCCGTAGAGAATTTTTGCATTGTCATCATACCCGGATCGATTCACGAATTCGCCGTCGATATCTGCACCAAACATGAAATGAAGTCCACCATCCGTTGAAAGACCATAGTTAGCATATTGTGAGGAGACGATCTGGATATTGGGATCTTTCTGATCAATGAAACAAAATATTCCATCACCGCCCCATACAGATCTTGAAGGTGATAAACCCTTTTGGGATATCTGCAATGTATTGTTATCCTGTGTCCCGCCAAGAATATAAGGGGAACCTTCATCAGGATGAATAGCACCACAATAATATTGAGTCGTTACATAACCCTTATTCTTCGTTAGAATGGTTTGCCCGCCATTATCACTCATCCATATACCTCCATCATTTCCAAAAAATACCCGCCCGGATTTTTTCGGATCAAACAAGATGAGGTGCTGATCCACATGGAACTGTCCATCTCCGATAGAAGACCAGTTGATGCCCTGGAAATCTGATTCCTGCATCCCCACTCCTCCTGCTAAAATCCGACCACAGTTAAACGGATCTGCAGCGATGTCAAGATCATACCAAGCTTGTCCATTCGTAAAATCGCCTGATCCTCCGGGAACCGGTCTGGAAACCCATGAAGTTCCTCCGTCGTTAGAAACATATGTGTTTGACGCTGTATTATTAACACTGCCCAATACATACATTACGTTAGGATCTGTAGGACAAATGTCAAATTCAACAATCGAAAGATCATGTGGGAAACCTGGTTTTGATGTCCCTATATCAATCCAGCTCCCTCTGTCACCTGTAGTTGACTTAAATAATGAATTCTGATTAGATGCGTAGTAAGTCTGATTCGTTGAGTTGTAATTGAAATCATAAAAGTTATTATTACTTGCACCGGATAAAGATGTACCTAAAACTTTTTCCCATGTATCTCCACCATTCTTACTTCTGAAAAGTCCACCGACCTGAGTGCCTGCATATACATAGCCATTCGGACCTACAAACAATCTATGAATGTTTGAAAAATTACTATTCTTTGTAGAAGGAAGCCATGACCATGTCTCACCATCATCAATAGTTTTAAATATTCCGGCTCCGGTGACCGCGTCAATGTTGTTATAACCTTCACCGGTACCTACATACACTACATTCAGATTGTTTGGGTCCTGGGCAATAAAGCCGATAGCGATATTTTCTAAATTGGAAGCGAGCTTTTGCCATTTCGGATCAGGCTGAGAGATATCCTCAGTCCTCCACAGTCCTCCTCCAACTCCGCCTACCCATATACGGTTTCGGGAAGAATCACCTTCATCGATCATGATGGCTCGGGTGCGACCACCGATATCGTTTGGCCCCCGTTCATGCCATATAGCATTAGATAAACCACCGCCAGATCTGTTACCGCGATTATTTTCCGATGCTCGCTTTTGTCCTTCCAGCACAGCACTGATCATCTTATCATAAGGAATATATCCCAGATCTACATCTTTTGTTGTAAAAATGCGATCATCCAGTGCGCCCTGGAATTCTTTCAATTCATTTTCACCTTCTTCTTCACCTTCTTCATGGATGAATTCATGTAAAGGCCAGAATTTATAGCCAATGGCACTGACCGCTATTAAAAAAATAAAAAAGTAAAATTTTCGCATCGAAAGTTATCTGTTCTGAATCTGATTATATTCTGGTACTATTTTCAAATTATCCTTTAAACTGCAAGTGACCACAACAGGAGAAAGTGTGGGGATAATCGGTACAATGAAGTAAAGATAAGGTTATTCGGTAACCAGTAAGCCGTGATCGGTAAGCTTTACCATCACCACTAATGTGTCATCTTTTGAAAGCAAAAAGCATCATTTGAAGTTGCCCATTGCTTATTGCTTATTGCCCTGCTGTAAACAACTTATACGCAGTAGGTTCAACATCTCCTATCTGGACACTCAGAATATATACACCAGGTGGAAGTCGCAATCCATCCAATTCGTAATAAACTGAATGAGGGGTGACCATATCTTCTCTGACCAGCCTTCCAGATGTATCGAACAACCGTAGTGATACTTGTTGATCAATGACACTACTGAAACTGACACCAATTTTATCTGCGAATGGATTCGGAAGAACATCATGAACAATATCCGGTTCAACATTTCTTCGTACTACAATGGTCCCGGTATAAAACTCAAGATGATACCCCAGGACAGGATTATCATTGATCACTTTTATACGATAGAAGATAACATTACGAAGACTCTGATCCACAAAATTATAGTGTTGAGCCACTGTAGTAATTCCACCTGTAGCATTCAACTGCGCTACTTCAGAAAATCCAAATCCATTGTAGGATCGTTCAAGGATAAGTTTCTGGCACTGATACTCAAGACCTGTAGTCCAGTTGATCGTGACTTCCTGATCTCCTGTATAGTCTGCAGTAAATGTGGTGACCGTAGTTTTTAATTCACCATCATATTTACCGACTTCGAAATCATCAAGTGCAAGTCCTTGTGCCTGATCTTCTCCATCTGATCTAAATACAAATCTAAAACTCACATGTGCCTGTCCGCCAAGGAAACTAATGTCTTTGACATATTGAGTCCAATTGAGCTGAACATTTGTAAAATAAGATTTGCCTTCAGGAAATGCGCCATCAGCTATGTTTGAATTGAGATAATTATACCATGCCGGATCCGTTTTTGAACCAAGTTGCTGCCATGAGTAACCACCATCAAGTGAATATTCAATCTGGAAACCATCGTTCCGGTTTTGAATAGCATATTTTGCCCAGAATTTCAATTCATATAATCCCGGATCGGTGAGATCATACATCGGTGTATAAAATTCAGCTCTGGTATTATTAGCATATAAATTGTCATTGATGCCTAATACCCAGGCTGAGGAACCACTGTGTGTACCATCTTTCCCGGGCTTGATAGACGAACCTCGCTGAAAGCCAGTACCGGATGCGGCAAATGCAGCAAAGTGTTCAGGACTGGTCTCAAAATCCCCGGCATACCCGGACACTCCCGGATCATACGGTGCCGGGAGATAAGGGAGAATTGAAATTTTCCGAACGAGAGATATACTGCCATTGATTGTAAGTGTTATGTTGTATATTCCTGCATTAGCATAAGTATGTGTCACAGATTCTTCCGTAGATGTTGTAGCATCGCCGAAATCCCACTCATAGGACTGGGCATTGACTGATTGAGATCCATCGATGAGCAATGGCTGACCCACATATGCTATTGGTTGAGCCAGAATCACTGCTGCAGGCGAAGAAAAAACATCTGTTGTCATCAGGCCTCTTCCGTGTGTAGCCGCAAGTACAATTTTATCACTTTCACGGACCAACAGCATATCTACTCTTACAAATGGCATTCCATTGTCAGGATTAGTAGGATCCCAATGTGTCAAGTCACCGTTGATATCGTCTGTAGTCCATATTCCAGCATCTGTTGTAATCATGGCTCTGTCATGATTGGCCGGATCGAAGATGGCCCATCTGACCGGAATATCGGGCAGATCACCTTCGATTGAATTCCATTCACCTCCTGCATTGTAGGACACCCAGACATTTTTTAAGGTACCTCCATAGTTGAATAAACTAATGAGCATATCATTAGGTGTTTGCTTGTCCATATAAAAACAAGAAACACTTGCTGTGCTGGGAAGATCTGCTATCACCGTCCCCTGGACAGAATTTCCTGGCGTGTCCGCATTATCTACACGAACAACGCGGCCATTAGAAATCCCAAAATATATTCTGTTATTGACGAAAGGATCTGCCTTCACAGCACTGACATTGAAATTGCCCGTATTTGCGCCCTGCACAGTTACAAAATCAGTAGTCCCGCCTATTTTCCATCTGAAGAATCCACCTGCATTGGTTTGTCCATAGAGAATATTTGCATTGTCATCATATCCTGATCGATTGATGAACTCCCCATTTACATTCGAACCATTTCCAAATTGTTGACCACCATCTGTGGAAAGACCATAATTACCACCCTGAGATGAAACAATCTGAATATCGGGTTCATTCTGATCAATAAAGCAGAAAACACCATCACCTCCCCACAGAACTCTGGCAGGGCCTAAACCAGGTTGTTCCATCGCCATTGTATTATTGTCCTGAGTACCTCCTATGATATAAGGCGAACCGGCATCGGGATGAATAGCAGCACAATAGAATTGGGTTGAAACGTATCCGGCATTTTTATCTTTGATAAAAGTACCGCTATTGTCACTCATCCAAAATCCACCATCATCCCCGTAAAAAACCCGTCCTGGTTTTTTAGCATCAAACCGGATATAATGATGATCCACATGGATCTGTCCATTGGCAATACCCTGCCATGAAATACCAAAATTCGTTGATTCAAGCATGCCCACTCCACCTGCTAAGAGACGACCACAATTGAGGGGGTCTACTGCAATGTCAAGATCATACCATGCCTGTCCATTAGTGAAATCCACTCCCGCACCACCTGGCTCAGATCTTGTCACCCAGGAATCACCTCCATCACTGGTTTCAAATAAATTAGAAGCAGAGCCATTGATAGCACCTAATACATAAATCACATCAGGATCAGTAGGACAAACCGCCATTTCAATTCTATTAAGATTTGTCGGAAAACCAGGTTTACCTGAACCGATGCTAACCCAATCTCCACGATTTCCCGTAGTTGATTTGAAAACAGAATTATTATTAGAAGTGTAAAATGTCTGATTAGTTTCAATAAAAATAAAATCATGAAAATTATTGCTATTGGCACCTGAAATACTAGAACCTAATACTTTTTCCCAGGTCTGTCCACCATCTTTGCTTCTGAACAATCCACCCGATGAAGTTGCAGCATATATATCACTGTTTTTGAAAATATAGATTTCATTTACGTATTCAAAATTTGAATTGCGTGTGGAAGGTAACAGAGTCCATGTATTGCCATCGTCTGTTGTTTTGAAAATTCCTACACCATGAAAATCTCCGGTATAGCTCTCACCGGTACCTACATATAGAGTATTAAAATCATTAGGATCCTGAGCTATATCAGATATGGATGTGCTTTCGAAATATATGCCCAGTTTTTCCCATTGGGGATCATTCTGTGTGACATCCTCAGTTCTCCATAACCCGCCTGAAACACCTCCTATCCAAATACGGTTTCGATTCGGATCGCGATCATCGACATGTACAGCTCTTGTTCTGCCTCCCACATTATTCGGCCCACGCTCACGAAAAATTGCTTCAGTCAGACTACCATCCAGGTGATTACGCGATTTTGCGGCTTCAAGACGTCGTTGACCTTCCTGTATGGCGTTAAATAATTTATTCTTAGGTATAGTGCCCAGATCGACATCAGAAGAGGTAAATATATTATCCTCAAGGGCACCCCTGATATCTTCCGATTCGTTTTCAGATTCCTCGTTTTCGCCGGATTCTTTATTTAGCCATGAATGATCTGATAAAAAACCTATAAGAAGTCCAATAAAAACAACCGGGGTAATGATGAAGTATAATTTACGCATAGGAAGGAACTTAAGGGATATCGAAATTATTCTGTTGACAACAATGAAGTCATGACTTTAATTCACTGAAAAAGCATTCTATGTGATGGTGCTGAAAAATGACTGATAAAGGTAACGAAACCGCCCAAAATTTATTCTTGTTTTGTTGTGAATTGTCTTGCATTTGCCTATGTTATTAAGTAGTTAACACAGGTTTATATACTTATTTGAAGGCGCTCCGCCTGTTGACAAACATCCAATTGCCATCAAGATCAATATATCCGCCTTCAGGAAATACCTTTAAAAAAACCTGGTCGAGGAATCTCAGGCTTGCATCAATATCCGGCTGATACCGGCTTAATCTGTTGTACAGCAGCAACCCATCCGGCCTGAGCATTCCTTTCATCGAGGTCAGGGCTTCCTCAGTCTGGAGTTCTGCAGGAATCCTGTCGCCTACGAATACATCCGCACAGATCATGTCATACCGGCCATGATGCCACTCGAGAAATGAAGCGGCATCGGCTGTAAAAACATCAATATTTATCTTCTTGGGCCGAAGGACGTATTGCATCGCCATCTCAATGACTACCTCATCAATGTCTACGGCTACAAAGCTGATATTCTTTTTGAATTTGGTAACCAGCATATCCGGGATACTTCCCAATCCAAGGCCTAGCACGAGACAGGTTTCGATCTTGTAATTCTCCCACTTCAGCCGCTCAAAACTTTTACGAAAATTGGAATAAAGGTCTTCAAAACTGTAAATAGCACCGTAAGTGATGAGCTTATAGCGGCCTCGATGGTAGGTAACTTTTAGTTCGGGATTGTGATCACTGGACCGGGTAGTCACGGGCAATTCAACCACATGACTTAACCAACGTCTGAGAAGTGACACATTATTCAATTGGTCTGCCGGACTTGGTTATTTCAAATATATGTCTGAGGATGTCTTCCTCTTCTTTCGTCAGATCCATGTTCCTTCTGGAGATGACTTTCCGGGCTGTGTCCAGCGCATCTTCAAGGCGATGAGTGATCAACCCTGATGCACCACCCCAGGAAAATGAGGGAATCACTTTAGAAGGATATCCTTCTCCAAAAATATTAGCTGCCACACCTACAATGGTTCCTGTGTTTAACATGGTCTGGATGCCTGCTTTGCTGTGATCACCCATGACTGTCCCCAGATATTGGAGACCTGTATCACGCATACTTTGGCTTGTAAAGTCCCACATCCGGACATTGGAATAATTATTTTTCAGGTTGGATACTGAGGTACCAGCGCCAAGGTTACACCATTCACCTATAATCGAATTACCAAGGTATCCGTCATGTGCTTTGTTGGAGTGCCCGAGGATCACAACTTCCTTTATTTCACCGCCAACCCGGCAATCAGGTCCTATGGCTGTAGGGCCATAAATTTTAGCTCCCATTTTGACGATAGTTCCTTCGCCGATGGTGACCGGGCCTCGAATCACAGCACCTTCCATAATCTGGGCATTTTTTCCAATATAGATGGGGCCGGATTGAGCATTGAGAATGGCGCAAGTCACCTGGGCACCTTCTTCAACGAAAATATTGTCGACCGCGAGGACATGGTTATGCGATGGGATAGGCTGGCTTATTCTTCCTTTGGTCACCAGATCATAATCGTATTCTATAGTAGCCCTGAGGTAAAGAAATAAGTCCCATGGATAAGCGAGGTGAATAAATGGAGTATCGGAAAGATCCAGACCAACTATTTCCTCAATGGATTCATCTCTGAATAGGTTTTCAAATTGAAGCCGGTTGAGACGTGCAGCGATGAGGTCGCCATTGTTCATGAGGGCTTCATTTGGCTCGAGTTGTTCAATAAGGCGCACAAGCCTGTCATTGGGCATGACAGCACCATTGATGACGATGTTATCATCCTCCAGAATCATGGGGAAGCGCTCACTGAGGTAATCGGATGTGATATAGGAAGCTGTGCCGTTAAGTAGCTTTTCCCATCTTTCCCTGATGGTGAAAATACCCGTGCGAAGTTCGGCTACCGGCCTGGTATAGCTGAGGGGCAGCATCTGTTCCCGGGACTCGTCGTCGAAGAGGATGATGTTTCTCATAGTATGCACCGGTCACAATCAAAAAAGCCCCAGAGTTTCCGGGGCTTTTTGATTATTCAGTTTCTTCTTTTTTCGCAAATTTAGTTTTTGCAAATTTCTTATTGAACTTATCAATTCGCCCTGCTGTGTCGATAAATTTCATC
>JBATMM010000097.1:0-2628 GCA_049289835.1 Saprospiraceae bacterium
TCACTTGATCACTTGATCACTTGATCACTTGATCACTTGATCACTTGATCACTTGATCACTTGATCACTTGATCACTTGATCACTTGATCGCTGAATACTGAATACCTATTTTTACTCTATGACAAATAAATTCAAATCTCATCCCTGGCATGGGGTGCCGATTGGCGATCTGGCGCCTGCGGTGGTGACGGCTTTCATTGAGATCACGCCGTCTGATACGGTCAAATATGAGATCGACAAAGCAAGTGGTATCCTTAAAGTAGATCGGCCACAATTGTTTTCGAATGTGGTCCCTGCACTCTATGGATTTATTCCGCAGACCTATTGCAAAGATGAAATCGCGAAGTTGTGTATGGAACAAACCGGGATGACGGGTATCGAAGGTGATGGTGATCCGCTTGATATTCTTGTATTGACAGAACATCGGATTGTGAGAGGTGACATTCTTGTGCAGGCTATTCCTATCGGTGGATTGAAGATGATTGATGATCACCAGGCAGATGACAAGATTATCGCCGTTCTGCAAAAAGATGCGATGTATGCACACATCGAAGATATCTTTCAGCTGCCAGAAGCCATTCTTCAACGACTGAAACATTACTTCCTTACCTACAAATTATATCCGAATAAAGCACAACCAGTTGAAATACCGAATATTTATGGAAGGGAGGAGGCGATGAAGGTGATTGAGGCGTCGAGGAGGGATTACAATCACTACTTCGTTTGATTTGCTTTTAAAAAAAGATCAAAAGTTAGGCGTAGGTTTACCTACGTCTGAGCGTCTGCAAGGCTGTGCCTTGCGTTTTAGGTATGAATTGTGGTCGAATTATTATACCTGAAACTTTAAAGCGGATTAGACTTTTTCTGAAATACAAAACGGTCAATACTATATCTTCCTGCCCCTGATAAAATAAGTAAACAAGCAAATAGAAAGCATGATATAGTTACCACTCCATCCTGTTTAATCAAACCTTCATGACCACGATAGTTAATGTTGGCCATCAGAGTAGCTACAAGCATGACAAAGGCTATCAAAGAAGATGAAATTTTTGTAAACATTCCAAGGCTGACAAAGATACCACCAACAAATTCTGTTCCCTTGGCTAGAAATGCCATGAGTAAAGGAGCAGGAAGACCTAATTCATTACCGAACCAATTTTGAAAAAAGTCCCTCAGTTCCTGAGAGCTAAAGAACCTGAGAATGGATTGTCCACCCATGATCATCGAATACCCAAGCCATAAGCGTGTCAATAGCAGATAAATATTCCAAATCAAATGATCATTATTGCGGTTCATAAATTATCTTAATGCTCGAAGTACTCATCTCAGGCTATTTTCTCATCCGTTCTCCTTGCACTTAACAAACAGTTCAAATTGATTTTCCAAAGAGGGAAATTTCCTTCTTAAGTCTGTCAGTGCAATACAAACAAAACCGGCAAAATATAATGAAACACCACAGCTTCACAACTTTCCCTGGCAGGACAGAATCCTTTATCGTTTAACGTTTTTGCTGCTTCAATAGCTGCATGTGCCAGACCATGTCCCAGAGTATCCTGTTCTATCGTAAAATTTCCAATGGTTCCATTTTCAAAAATATCAAAGCCAATGGTTACTCTTCCTTCGACGGAATCAACAATAGCTTCTTGAGGATATTTCAATACAGTAAATATTTGCTTGTAAAATTCAATCACACTGCAGGTATCATTCATATCATATACTGCACCAGGCTCACATCCTTTATAGATCGGATTCTGATGATCGCTAAAACAGGGACATTGCTCTACTTGCTCTTCACAGCATGCGCAGAAGATCAGAAATAGCAGTATGGATAAATTCTTAATCATTTCAGGTCTATAGTTGCTGATTTGACTAAAGATACATCCGTCATTTTCATTTTGAATAACTCATTCATGTTTCCAGTGTTCTCTGTGCTAATTTTCTCTTTGAACTCCGTGCGAAAGAGTGTCTTATTACAAATTAAGGATTATTTGACTTAAATATGATCTTTCATTGTATCGCACGAAGGACACGGAGTTCAAAATGCACATAGTACACGGAGAATATTTGTAAACTATCCTGTACAACCACTCACGCCAGTTGCTGAGCTGCGGTTGATGGGCTGTAGCACAAGGGTGAGTAATGCAAGTCGAAGCACACCACTCACTCAAAGCTGATCATCACCGGAGAATGATCACTATGCGCTATCCAGCTTTCATACTTACCTATTCCAATACTTTGCACTTTATCCAGAAAAGAGGTTGATGCAAAACAATAATCAAGATGATATGGCTTTTGCTTATTGCGATACAGATAAAAAGTGGGATGCTTCTCTTTCCCCTGTTCGCAGTTGAAATGATAGTGATAAATGCTGTGAATATTATTTTCGGCCAGTTTGCTGACCACATCCGTGTGATTTCCTACTCTTTCCTTTCGGTCCCAGATAGTGTTGCTATTGAAGTCACCGATCAGGATTGAAGGTTCAGCAAACATTTCTGCATAATGATGGATAGCAAGCCAGATCTGTCCAACATATCTTTCTTTATAATTCTCTTTGCTATCCATGGCCCAGATCGCAAAAAGCAAAAAAGATTCTTCTTGCTTTGTCACACGAAAAGGCAGTATGTATC
>JBATMM010000098.1:0-3193 GCA_049289835.1 Saprospiraceae bacterium
ATATGATAATCATGCCTGAATGTTGAGCGAAGCCGAAACATTTATTTGGAATCATCTTCATCGGTCGCTGAGCGGTAGCCGAAGCGAAACGATTTAAAATCGTAAATCGTTACTCGTCACTCGTTACTCGTAAATCGAATTACATCATTCCGATGGCCTTCACGAAATAGGTGAAGAAAAAGGGCAATGCTATCCAGAAAAATGAAGGTAATAAGATCAGCAGGGTGACACCTACTCCGAGAGAGATCAGTGTGATCAGCCAATAAAGTCCGCGATTTTCGTCTTTGTCCTGATTTATTTCTGTTTCCATGTCATTTTTTTCTTGCCGCAAATATAGAAAAAAAAGTAATCAGTAAGCGGTATTCAGTGAGTGAGGTGGGGGTTATGGCTATATTTTACACAGTGGCGAGTACTAATTACTAATTACTGAATACTGAATACTGAATACTTCTCACTTCTCACTGCTCACTGCTCACTGCTCACTGTTTACTGCTTACCCTTTATCATCACCGTCATCCAATATCGCATCATCTACAATATCATTTTTCGGTAGCGGAGGCAGTGGGGTCATACCTTCTTCACTAGGAGTTTCATCTTTATTTGTCTTCGTCACGACTGGTTTACCCATGGAGTAATCGCCATCAGCATATCGTTCGGCGCGTTCGAAGAAATCATCTTTATTTTTTAAAGTTGAATCATGTTCGCGGAGTTTTTCACTGATGGGTTTGTCAGCCCAACCGTCACCGTTTGGATCGATCTTATCTTTTTCTTCCTGGATTTTTTTGTCAAGATCTTTTGCTTTTTCAAGCATCGAGTCTACTCCCTCGTGAAATTTATCGCTTGCTTTATTGGCGACATTCTTAGCCTTCTCCCAAAGATCATCGCTGGTATCTCCGGCTTTCTCCCAAAGCTTATCAGAGGTTTTCACTGCTTTGTCAATGAGGTCTTTGCCTTGTTCTTTTGCTTTATCCCAGGTATCTTCAGCGACCTGGCTTACTTTCCCGGCTACCTCGCCCAGTTTTTCACCGGCTTTGAATGAATCTGATTCTTCCATTTTATCTGAAGTTGAGTTTTTTTGTGTCCAATCATCCTTCTTATCCCAGAGATCTGAAGCTTTTTCTTTTGTGTCATGGTAGGTTTCTTTTGTCTTCGTTACGATTTTATCAGTGATTTCTTCGGCTTTGTCCTTACCCTTTTGCCAGGTATCAGAGACTTTATCGGCGATATCTTCGCTTAATTCCCGCCCTTTTTCGGCGACTTTATCAGCAGCAGACTCAGCAACAGCCTTGTTGACCCACAGAAGGCGTTTTATATCATTTAGGATTCCCATGATTATCAAATATTTAACAATGAAGATAAAAAGAAATGTGATTTCCTTTTAACCGCAACATTATCGGAATAGTTGTTGGTAATGCTTAAAAGTTAAATATTTAATAAATGAACTGTTCGGCATGATAGAGGTAGGGTTAACTGTGTTTCTATACCATTACCTTTGCTGAGTTCACCTTCAACGTTGGCGCTAATGATTCGTGTTTTTTCGATAGTAACAATACTCTTCTTCCTGGTACTTGCTTTTCCGGCAGGTGCACAGATTAATTGGCTTACCTGGGATGAAGCTCAAGTCAAAAACCAACAGCATCCGAAGAAGTTTATCGTGGATGTATACACGCAGTGGTGCGGATGGTGCAAGAAGATGGATAAAGCCACATTTGAAGAACCAAAAATTGCAGCCTACATCAACAAGAACTACTATCCTGTCAAGTTTGATGCTGAGATCAAAACCGATATCAATTTTAAAAACAAGGTGTACAAATTTGTACATGCGGGGGCATCAGGTTATCATGAACTGGCACAGGAACTTCTTTTTGGTAGATTTTCATACCCTACACTTGTTTTTCTCGATGAACAACTGAATGTGATTCAACCCATTCAGGGTTATCAGGATCCTGGTTCCTTAGATAAGATCATGAAATACTTTGCGGAGGATTATTACAAGACTACGCCATGGAAGAAGTATGAAGAGATGTACCAGCAGCAGCATCCGGCTGCAGTTCCACCGAAGAAGAATTAGTAGACATCATTTTGGTTGCTTTCTGAACATGTGATCAACGCATGTGATGTAGTAGCATTTCGTCTAAATCATACACGGTAGCATTTCGTCTAAAACTATTCAGTAGCATTTCGTCTAAAACTTTAGCCAATTTCTTATGTTAATATTGGTGTAAATCATATGTAATAAATTTATAATATGTGATTATGGATATTAATTCTTAATACCCGAAAGACATATTTAAAACAACAAAGTTTTCGTTCAAATCTATAGGCTGATATAGGTATCAATATTGGGCTAAAAAAGAGTGTAATAATCATTAAGTTTTCGTTTATAACTGCAGTCTGGTTTGCACATTAATATTGGAACAATATGAATCGAGAATCATTAAGTTATCGTTTATAACTATAGTCCGTTTTCTCATTAATATTGGGTCAGTTAAACAGGTAAACATCATTAAGTTATCGTTTATAACTGTAGCCTGGTTTGCACATTAATATAGGAGCAATATGAATGGAGAATCATTAAGTTTTCGTTTATAACTGTACGCCCATTTTCATGTCAATATGGATTAGTTAAAACATTACAAAAATATATAATATGTTTTTTTAGAATATAATTTTCCACCATTTCAGCATATTCCATCACTCATTGACATATCACGCGCTATGCATTGAATTTCGTCGGATGCAGATCTTATTCTATCTATTAATCTTCCTCTCAATACAGGTGCTTTAAAGCCATTGTCTAATAAATGTTCTGTCCGGATCAACCAGGCTTCATCCCATACATCCTGATCAATGAAAAGCTGAAGCAAATATGCACCTCCTTCTACCAGAAGTATCCCTATTCTGTGTGAGAATAATGCTGTCAGGATTTGTTCCGGATGTGCAATGTTATCTGTCAATAAAAACCTGATGATGTGATTCCCCGAAAGCTGCAAGTTTTCCTTTTTTGAAAAATAAAACACCCTGCATCCATCATCATTGAAAACACGGAATTTACTAGAGAGCATTCCATTAGGATCATAGATAACTCTGTCCGGTGAATGACCTTCATAGTCCCTGGTCGTCAATTGAGGATCATCAAGCAGTATTGTACGCGATCCGACCATAATCGCATCGACCATTGATCGCTTTTTGT
>JBATMM010000099.1:0-28561 GCA_049289835.1 Saprospiraceae bacterium
GTATCATCCAATTGGCAATGATACGGTATCATAAAGATGCTTCGCCTCCGGTCGAAAAATGCTATCTGATCAATCCGGGAATCCCGATCTCCGCTGAAGCCATGGCTGTTCATGGCATTACCCCACAGGATGTTGCCAACAAACCCACATTTCAGCTTCTTGCAAAAGAGATTTTCGAATTCATCGGGGATGCAGATCTTGCAGGGTACAATTCAAACCGCTTTGATATTCCAGTCCTGATGGAAGAATTTGCCAGAGTGGGATTAGACTTTGATATTGATAGTCGTAGAACGATAGATGTACAGCGTATTTTCTATAGAATGGAACCAAGGACACTTTCTGCGGCTTATCAATTTTATTGTCAGAAAAATATTGAGAATGCCCACGATGCAATGGAAGATGTCAGAGCTACCATTGAAGTGCTAGATGGCCAATTGAGAAAATATGACGGAATGGATTTTATTCCGGAAGAAGGAGAGGTTATTTCTACTCCGATTCAGAATGATGTAGTTTCATTATCCGTTTTTACAAATGATGTGAATATTCTGGACGCTACCCAGCGATTGAAATACGATCATCAGGGAACTGTCGTTTTCAATTTTGGAAAATACATGGGACGGCCGGCAGCCGAAACACTTTACAACGACCAGCAGTATTACCACTGGATGCTCAATAAAGAATTTTCACACCAGGTAAAAAAAATAATTCAACGCCTTGTCTCAGACTATAAAAAGAATTTGCCTGCATAGGGTTCAGCTTATCTTCTGCTTTTTGCTTGCAGGATTCTTACTTATTCTGGTTGGCTGTACATCCCGGGCAGAAGGTTGCCTCGATGTAGCAGCGGCTAATTTTGATTTTAGTGCTGACAGATCCTGCGAAGATTGTTGTACATATCCCTTGCTCTCCATTTCGTTATCACAGAAATGGAATGACAGGAATTTTTCAACGACAGATACACTAAAGGATAAGAATGGTTTGACCTATAAGATCAATGATTTGAAATATTTTTTGTCTTCATGGTCCTGGCTTAATGCTGATCTACACCTTTACACAGTTGACAGCGCAGAGATATCATGCATCGGAGGTGTACTTACGTATACCCCCGATATTATCCTTGTGGATTCAAGACAGTTTCAATATACGCTGGGTACGATACGGCAATCTCCAGTGATTGATTCTATTAATTTAAAATTGGGCTTGCCTGCTGAATTAGATTGTATTGATGCAACATCAACAGATATACCTCCTGTTTTTTCGAGTAGTAGTCCTCTCTGGGATAAACAATCGGGAACCAGAGCTTCAGTTCGATTGGTGCTACAACTAGATACATCTATTCAGACCTTTGATACGTTGTACATACACACGTTGCAGGATATTGGCCTTGGATATGATCTTGGTTTTGCAGCAGGCATTCCTACTACTATTAAGGTGACTGTAGATTATGCCAAATGGTTTTCGAATGCAGATATCCTTGACCTGAATTCATTTCAAACTTCAATTGAGACCGGAATGAAAAACAGCTTTTATAAATCTCCCTGACTGAGGTGGGTCAAAACATAACCATTTCTAAATTCGTTTATCCTGAGTGACTAAACCATATAGCGTATGAAATTTCCGGCCCTGTTTCTCTTATTTATGATGATCATCATGACTTCTTGTAAGGAAGACAAAGGGGGAACTTTAACGCTCCATTTTAAAGCATTCTACGATGGACAGCCATTGCCCATGTTTATTGCAAAACCCTTTACCAGTCCTGAACAGCTTCAATTTACCCATCTGAGCTTCTTTGTCTCCGATCTTAAGTTGCTGGATCAGTCAAATACTGTAAATCTCAAAGATGTTGAATTGATAGATCTTAGTTTTGATGACGTTTCTGGTGCAGATGTTGGATATACGATCAATATTGACAATTTACCTGCTAAGAATTACTCTGGGATCAGTTTTGGCATAGGAGTTCCACCTGATATAAATATTAAGAAACCAGCAGATTTTCCATCTTCCAGCCCTTTGAGTAATTCAAGCTACTATTGGGTGGCATGGGATAGTTTCATTTTTATGAAAACTGAAGGCAGGATTGATACGATAGGGAATGGTTCATTTGATACCGGTTTTGCTTTTCACACCGGTACTGATAACCTTTACAGAATTTTTCAGAGAAATATTCCGATTACTATTGAAGACGGAAAAAGTAAAGTGATTGATATTGATCTTGATTATAAAATAATCATGGAAGGGATAGACATAAAATCAAACCCCCAAAATCACAATCCTAAGGATAGCATACAGATCAAGATACTTGTTCAAAACCTGGCTAATGCATTGACGCTGGTTCAATAGGGCTTATCTTTACAGTAATGAAGTTACTTCAAAAAAATCCGGTCTGTTATTTTCTTATCCTGATAAGCTTCTTTGTTTTCAGCCGATGTCATGATACCATTGATGCACCAGGTATCTCTGATGTAGATCTTACGCATATTCCATACCAGCCCGTTCCATATTTGCCGGAAATACCTTCCGGTTTTCCTGCATTAGAACAGCCAGCCGACAATCCAATGACATTAGATGGGATTAGGCTTGGAAAGAAACTGTTTTACGACCCTATATTATCTATTGACAGTACCATTTCCTGTTCATCATGCCATCAGCCATCAAAATCCTTTACGGACCAGCTTCCATTGAGTCCGGGAGTAGGAGGTAACACAAATCGAAGTAGTATAGGCTTGCTCAATGTAGCCTTCCAATATCATGGCTTCTTTTGGGATGGTCGGGCATCCACATTAGAATTACAAGCTCTACAGCCAATTGAGAACGTGGTAGAAATGGGTGAATCATGGGAAAATGTGGAAAAGAAACTCCGAAGACATCCCGGATACCAGACTGAGTTCAGAAAGGCATTCGGCATTGAAAGTTCTTCAATGATCAACAGGGATTTGGCCACAAAAGCCATTTCTCAGTTTGAGCGTACCATTATTTCCGGAGGGAAAACCCGTTATGATCGTTTTGCTCGTGGAGAAATTTTCCTGAATGATAATGAAACCAATGGCTACCTGATGTTTTTTAACGTCGATCCTGTTCTTCCTGATGCACAGTGCGGGCATTGTCATACCGGCCCTTTGTTCGGTTCTACTGATTATTTTAACAACGGGCTTCAGGAATCTGCTGATTTAGAAGGATTTGCAGATAAAGGACTTGGCGCCATCACGGGAAAAGCCAGTGATAATGGTAAGTTTAAGACCCCGACCCTTAGAAATCTTGTCTTTACTGCTCCCTATATGCATGACGGAAGGTTTAACACAATTCAACAAGTTGTTGAACATTACACATCCGGAGGGAAGTTTTCTCCCAATAAAAGTGCTTTTTTAAACAACCTTCATCTCACTGAATCACAGAAATCTGACCTGATTTCCTTTATTTTAACATTAACAGATAGTTCTGTGCTGACCAATCCTGCTTATAAGAATCCTTTCTGAGCGATAAACATAAAATTATATGCCCTTTTTAATGAAAATTATTCCACTTTTTCGAGTCTAATATTATTTAGTTTTTCACAAATACGGGCATTAAAAATGATTGCTTAAAATTTATTTTACTTAAAATCAGTTATTTATATATTATAATAAAATTTAACCTTAACTATTTTATCGTAACAATTATCCTTTTTTGTACTTGTCCAGAGCCCATAATCTCCTGATTATTGTATCATCAATTGAAAGAAAAAGTTTTCGAGCCGGTAGAAGTATCGGATTCAAATTTAGATATGTTCATGGGATTATAATTCTGATGGGTAGAAGGTTGTTTAAAACCAACTTTCTACCCTCTTTTCAAAAGAAAAAAGAAAGATCCCCCTGAAAATCTAAACACAACAACGGATATGTTCATGGGATTATAATTTGTAGGGCTGGGTAGTTCTGAAGTGAATCACCCAGCTTTTTTATTTTAACTAAGTCGTCCCAATCTGCTGAAATATATACAGTTGACACTAAGCCTCCTCAGGCACTCTCTCATTCTTTATTCCTAAATAATCTTCAATAGCTTTCTCAACATAAGTCTGTGCTTCAAGGCTCATCCCCCTGATCAGGGATATTTTTTCTCCTCTCTTCAAGATGGCATATAAAGCATAAGCATAATTAGGGACACCATTCGTGCTACTCTGTACATATTTTGAAACATAAAGCTGCTCAATAGCTTTAGCATCAATGTCCCTGCCTCTCCATATCGGATGTCGGAAAGGAATAGTCCTGATCTTTATACGCTCTCTTGTGACCGAAATTGAAGTACTGTTTAGATAGATAGTCGCCAAATTCCATAAGAGGCCAAGTCCTATCAATAAATGAAGCGCCAGAAATAGAAATATGCCCCATTGGCCTGAGACAATTACCCCGACTACAAATGGAAGTAAAACGAGATTCCAGATACTTGCAAAAAGGACCATAAACCATCTTCCTCCTTTAGTCGTCGTTTCTTTCCATCTCAATCTCAAATCAAGTTCTGATCTCAACTTCAATTCTTCAATACCCTCAGGGATGAGAAGTTCCGGTACAAGAGCAGAATTAGTACTGTCATAAGCAAACCCAAAATCATATCCGCAATTACTGCATTTGGCTTTCGTATGTTCGATATCAATATCACTCCCGCTGACGATATGATTGCATCTGGGACATGTGAGAAGGTTGAGGGCTTCTTTTTTAAAATCAATTTCCTGGTAGACCTCTTTGGTTTGTCCTGATTGATTTCTCTCTTCCTGACCGGAATCAATTGAATTCATTTTTGATTACAGGGTTTGCAATCGAATATAATTCAAATTAAAAGACTTGTGTTAATTCTGTATTTCACCACCGACCGGATTTTCGTCGTTTTGGTCATTATTTTTTCTGCCTGTACGCTCTTTAAAATCTATTTTTCCGAAACGGTACGACAGTATAAGTCCAAATGAACGAACCGGCCGTAAAGTCTTACTGTATTGATAAAAATCGGTTCCTTCAAGTTCTTTAACAAATACCTGATTCTCCCTGAATGGCTCAGTGATATTTATACCTACTGCAACTCTCTTCTTAAATAATTCTTTTTTCACCCCAAAACTCATCATGGACCAGTTTGGCGTTTTGCCCTGAACAGTGAATGTAGGAGATCTGAAAAACGTAAATCCCTCCATTTTCAAAGACTGACTTATTGCCCAGGTGATATTCATACGTCCGTTATAATCATATCCTGTATTGGATAGAGCCTGGCCATCAAGATTTCCATCTTCTTTCCAGGTATTCACATCAAAGCCACCTCTCAGGGATAATTTAGAACCTATGTTTATTGATCCGAAAACATTAAGCCCGACGGACGAACGCTGACCGAAATTGTAATATGTGGATTCTGATATACCAAGATCATTGATCTTCAATATATTTTCAATCAGATCTTCTGTCCTTCGTATGAAGAGAGAAGTATTGATCATATTCCCTTTTAGAAAAATGGTTGAACCGATTTCTATCTGATGCACCAATTCTGGAGATAGCGTAGGGTTGCCGTAAGAAATATCTCTGTTGTCATTATACTCAATAAAAGGGTTGATATAGCGCTGGTTTGGCCTTTGAATCCGTTGATTATAACTGATTTTTATCTGGTTGTATTGGCCTGTTTTTCCTGATAAAGTGACACTGGGTAAAAGATTAGAATAATGATTTTTGAACGGATTTTGAAATACATCAAATTCGCCATTGAGGTCAGTCCATTCTACTCTTAACCCTCCGATGAATGTCACTTTCTTCCCAAGCTTAATGGTGGCATTTCCATATCCTGCATACACATTTTGATCATAATGAAACACATCTGTTCGTTCTGGATCTGTTTTCCAGAGGTTAAGATCAGGATCAAAAAACTCATATTGAAAATCGCTTTTAAGTTTCTTTACCGATCCTTTTATTCCGGTTTCCAATGTGATGTAATCGCTTAAAGGATGGATGTAATCAGACTGGGCGGTGATTTCAAGGTTATCACCATTGTTGAGATTACTTTCCTTTGTCAACAGCTGATCAGGAAAATCAAATTGGTTGTTATACTTGTACGCAGATTTATTCTGATCCTTATCTACTTCCACACTGATCGTCCACTCTTTTGCATTATTTGGAAAATTATGTTTGTAATCAAGATCCCAATCAATTCCTCCACGTTCGTTAGTACCATCCATAGTCCTGTTATAAGAATCAACTAACGTATTGCCGGTAGTATATGTGGACTGAACATTATTATCATTATTACTGTCCCAGCCTCTGAAATTGATAGAGCTATTGAGACTATTGAACGCATTGATGTTATATTCAGCAGCAGCATTTGTTCTGAAACCTAACCTTGATGAGGCGCTCGTGCCATTTTGGGTGAGTTGATTTACTATCCCATTGTTGTTATCGTTTCGAAGAAAAGTTGTTCCACCCTCCTGTGCGGGACTATAATTTCCTCCTCCCGAAACATTTAATCCAAGTCGACCTCGACCATAATTCAGATTCACATTCGCTCTGTTTGATCTTGTGCCTGCGGTAACATCCGCTGAACCAGCGAGACCTTCAATATTTTTTTTCCTTGTGATGATATTGATGATTCCGGCAGTGCCCTCACCATCGTACTTCGCAGATGGTGCAGTGATCACTTCGACGGATTTAATCTGATCAGCAGGCATCATTTTTAAAGCCTCTGCTACATTCGAACTGAACATACCTGATGGACGGCCATTAATCAGGATTTTTACATTTTCCGAACCTCGTAAAGAAACATTTCCATCAAAATCAACGGTCAACATGGGTACCTTCCGCAGTACATCGCTGGCATCTCCTCCTGCACTTGTAACATCACGCTCTGCATTATAAACTAATTTATCCGGCTTAAACTCTACCATTGCTGCTTCACCTACAACCATTATTTCATCTAACAATTTGCTTTCAGGAGTCAGGATTATTTTACCCAGATCTGCATCAGGTCGTTTAGGACTGAGTTGTATGTCTTCCAGTGTCCTTAATCTATAGCCAATAAAACTTATCTGAACAGTATAGGTACCTATTGGCAATTCACTTATCCTGAATATGCCTCTTTGATCTGAAATACCACCATTAATAATTTTACCGGATAGGTCATCAATGATTCCCACTGAAGCATAATCAATTGGTTCCCTTGTGAGACTATCAAGCAATGTACCCGATATCGAACCTAAGATCGGTGATCCATTCAACTTGGGACTGTCAGGTCGTTGAGTATATCCTGAGACGGGTAGCACTGATAAGAAAAACAATAGAAATCGAATCATTCCCGGTAATTAGTAAGCTGTAGGATAACTACAATAATGGCATCCAATTGTTTTAATATTAACAAATATTATGCTATTTACTAATTGATTACTATTTTTAGCAGCAGAAACGAAATAACCTTACTTATGAAACACTTACTAGCCCTTCTTTTCCTTCTTTTGTTATCATTCCAGACCCGGATTTATGGTCAGCTTCCTGATGGTTCAATAGCTCCTAACTGGACGCTTACTGATATTAATGGCAACACACACACACTTTATAATTTGCTTGCCCAGGGTAAAATGGTAGTAATTGAATTCTCAGCTACCTGGTGTGGCCCTTGCTGGAATTACATGCAGACAGGAGCCCTCGAGACCTTTTGGGATCAGCACGGTCCGAATGGTGATAATTCAGCTCAGGTTTTTTACATTGAATCGGATTGGAGTACCGGTATGGCCGATCTGTTAGGTCAGACTGCCTCTTCACAAGGAAATTGGGTAGCTAACATTTCATTCCCGATCATAGATCTTCCATCCGGCAATAATACAGCCAATCAATATGGCATCAATTACTATCCTACATTATATGCTGTCTGCCATGACCATTCTCTCTACGAATTGGGTCAGGTTCCGGCCAGCGTCTGGAGTGACTTCATTGAGAGTTGCAATATGGAAGCAGTGCAAGGAGATGTAGAACCTGCATTGTGTGTTGGAGATGGATCCGCCACAGTTGATGTTACCGGAGGACATTTGCCATACTCATATCAGTGGAGCAATGGAGGCAATACACAAACCATAAGTGGGCTTAGCGCAGGTAACTATCACGTGACAGTTACTGAAGGTAATGGCAAAATTTCAAAAGTTGATTTTGTGATTCCCGGAGCCACAACGCCCGTAAGTATTTCCGGAGCAAGTGTCGAACCAACCCTTTGTAATGGATCTTCAAATGGTAACATTTATATCGATGTTCAGGGTGGTACACCCGGATATCAATATGACTGGAGTAATGGTTCGAGTAGCCAGGATCTACACAATGTCCCTGCGGACACGTATACAATCACGATTACGGATAATAATGGTTGTGAACTGACACAATCCTATACAATAAATGAACCGGATCCTTTGGAAGCTACTGCAGAAATCACGCCTGATAATTGTGATCAGGGAGATGGTACGATCACCTTGTCCATCGAAGGAGGGGTAGGAAATTATTTAGTCACATCTTCAGAAGGAACAGTTTACGGAAATCAAATATTAGATATTCCTGCCGGCCCAGTAAACGTAGAAGTGAATGATGGAAATGGATGTGTCTGGTCAGATATTGTGGTGGTAGGTTTTCAGGATGCTCCTACACTTGATCTGGTACAAGGACCCAATCTTAGTTGCATCCAATCTTCAACTACAGTGTCCGGATATCCTTCAGGAGGGTATAATGATTTTAATTATCAATGGACCACTTCAAATGGACACATAGTTTCAAATGCAACTTTAGCCACAATAACAGTTGACGCCGCCGGTACATATCAATTACAAGTCACTGATAATGTCTCCGGATGTGTGACCATTGAGTCAGAACAAGTCCAGGCAAATATTGTCCTTCCTACCGTAGATGCAGGCCAGCCATTGCAAATCAATTGTGAAAATCTTCAGGTCACTCTTGAAGGAACAGGCGATCCTTTGAATACAATAAACTGGACTACTTCAGGAGGACATATCGTATCAGGTGGAAATTCTTACCATCCGATCACAGATGCGCCAGGAGTATATTACATCCAGGTCACTAATCCAACCACAAACTGTTCGAATCAGGACAGCATGCTTGTCTCTAATGGAAGCAATCCTGCCACCTCTGCATTTCAGTATATATCAAGTAGTCTGACCATCAATGGCACTGATATCTCAACGGGTAGTAATCTTTCAGGATGGAATTGGACCTTTGGAGATGGTGGAACATCTACCGAAACGAATGTAGTGCATACTTATGCAGCTCCAGGTACTTATGAAGTTTGTCTTTCAGTGCAAAACGGTTGTGGCGTCAATCAATCATGTCAAATGGTTGAAGTCACTTCTTCTGGTAGTGTGATTCTTGTAGAATCCGCAGTGACAAATGTTCTTTGCAATGGTCAGTCTACAGGTAGCATCAATTTGACCGTCAATGGCGGTTCAGGTGTTTACACTTATGCATGGACAGGCCCGGATACAACGTATTCTACACCTTCATTACAGGATATTCCTGCAGGATCATATCAATTGGTGTTAACTGATGATCAGGGTAATGTGTTTATAAGTGGCTACAATGTTGATCAGCCTGTAGCTTTGGTGTTAGGTGGTTCAACCGTCATCGATAACAGTTGTTTTGGCCAGTCAAATGGTTCAATAACGCTTGATATTACCGGTGGAGTTGCTCCGTATCTTTATTCATTCAATGGTTCTGTACCTCAGACTGAGAATTTCCTAAATAATCTTCCAGGAGGATCTATACAAGCATCAGTGATCGACTCGAATGGATGCGTACTGCTTGCAGGGCCATATACTATTAACGAACCTGCACAATTGCTTCCACAAGCTCAAATCATAAATGAACTTTGTCATGGAGATTCTAATGGCTCCATCACATTACTCCCTACAGGAGGAGTTGCTCCATATGGTTACTTCTGGTCTTTAAACGGAAGTTCAGAACCTGCCATCTCCGGACTTCCAGCCGGAACGTATACAAATTCAATTACAGACGCCAATGGTTGTGTAATTGTCTATGAGGGTATAGTTTCAGAGCCTGATATACTTGCTTTAGATTCAGTTGTTGTGACTAACGTCTCTGCTGCTAACCAGAATGACGGTACCATCAAAGTGAAGCCAATAGGAGGTACAGCACCGTACCAGATCACCTGGAGTAATGGTGCAACAGGAACAATAATCAGTGGACTTGCTATTGGTTCGTATACATACACAATGACAGACGCTAATGGATGCACATATTCTTCTCCTCAACCCATAGAAGTGGGGTTATCAACTGGTATTTCAGAAGCTGTGTGGCCTGATTATGTCACTATAACACCCAATCCTACTAAAGGTGATGCGATCATTAAATGGTCAGAATTACATTCTGTAAATGCTTCACTTTCTGTTTTATCAGTTGATGGAAAGTTGATTGCTTCACATAAGATGTCTTCATCCGGAGGGAATTGGGAGCTTTCAGCCATCGGGCTTACTGAAGGACTTTATATTGTTTTGCTAAAACAGGATAAGCAGGTATATCCTTTCAAACTTATTGTTCTCTGATAGGAGCACTTAAAGATGAATAAATAAAAAGCCCGATGATGTTATCACCGGGCTTTTATTTTTAATTAAGCAAAGTTTAATCAAGCATTTGTTGCAGTACCTGGGGTGTTCGCAGCTGCTTTACGAGGTCTGCCTCTGCGTCCTGTGCCTGAGGAAGTTGCTTTCTTAGCAGTGGATTTTTTAGCTGCGCCTGCTGGTCTTCCACGTTTGCCGGTTTTCTTTGCAACAGTAGTAGTTGCTTTAGCAGCACCTGGCTTACGGCCACGTTTTGAACCTGGCTTTGGCCCTCTTTTAGCACCGGTTGCTTTCACAGCTGCTTTTTTGGCGCCTGGTTTACGGCCACGTTTCTTACCTGGTTTTGGGCCTCGCTTCTTACCTGGTTTTGGGCCTCGCTTAGCACCCGGACTTTTTACCGCTGCCGTTTTAGCACCTGGCTTAGGGCCTCTTTTTTTTCCTGGTTTGCGACCACGTTTTGCTCCTGAAGTAGTGGAGCCTCCTGTGGAGGAACTTTGCAATTTAGCCATTACCCATTCTACAACTCTCTTTTGAGTGTCAACACTAAGGCCTGACAGAGCATCATATACTTCTGACATTGCCTTCAATTCTGGATCATTACTCATGATACGTTTAGTTAAGTGAAAAAATAGTTCAATTGGAAAGTAACCTGGATTAAATTAATGATTTAATTTAATTCTGTTACTTTTCGTATACAACGGTAAAGTTAATGATGATTATTATTTTTTGCTAATATTTTATTTCACTCAATACATTATGAATATGGATTTCGATTTACTATTGAATAATTAAAATTAAAATATTGTATTTCTGATTTGATTTGAATATGCATTACCAGGCCGATGTTTTTTTTATTTATTGTAGTACACCTATGTGTAAATATTTTTGGATACAGAAGGGTGGGGCTTTCCATTTTTGATAGAATGGATTCCATTTTCAAGACTGGCCTGTAGTTTCAATCCGGTGTATTAATGCTTGTTTATGTATCAATTTGAATGGGGAAGATTTTTCATTAATGGTGACTGCGTTATTTTGATTGGGGTTGCAAATTGAGTTTAAAAACCCCTGAATTAATCTTTTTCAATAGCTTTGTCTTATGAAAAAAGCTCCCGGCGTGTTTAGCTGCACATACGTGCATTCATTCATTTCCATCGCATTATACCTATTCACCTTTTTGAATCCTCACGATTCAATTACTGCACAGGAGTATTTTACTGCCGAACGAAGTTTTGTATTGAAATTAGGTACGACCAAACCTCTGAGTGAATCTGTTTTGATGGGTGCCACTGACCACGAAAAACTTGAAAATCGGGAAGGCAATAAGCCGGAAGTTATTCCAAATTTTGCCGGACGACGTCCCCTTGATTACCATTTCCCGGACGCATTACCCAAAGGTGCCGATCCTCTTTTTATTCAACATAATGCCCGGCAGTCAGAAAATGAAATCCTGCCTTCCCTGAATTTTGAAGGAATGAATGAATCTAATTCGGGCGCTCAACCTCCTGATGTAAATGGCGATGTTGGTAAAGATTATTACGTGGAAATTGTCAATGCTTCTTTCTTTCGTGTTTTCGATAAGACCGGTCATCCCGTCAGTAACCTGATTTCGACAAATTCAATCTGGAGTCAGGTGCAACAAAGCTCTGCAGGAGATCCCATTCTCCTATATGATCAGGAAGTTGATCGATGGTTTCTGACTGAATTTCCATCCAGCAATAGAATCCTTATTGGGATTTCACATAATGGTGATCCAAGAGGAAGTTGGGATGTTTATACTTTCCAAACGCCGAGATTTCCCGATTTTCCAAAATATGCGATTTGGAATGACTCATATTTCATGACGGACAATGAATCAGGATCAAATGCTCCTCTTTATGCTATTAACAGGCATGATCTGCTAAATGGAATAGATACAGTGAGATTTCAAAGACTTACAGTTCCTAAATTGAATGGCGTTTCTTTTGAAGTCGGACAGCCGGTTGACTGGGATGGCTTGAGAGCACCTCCGGAAAATAGTCCGGGTATAATCGTGAAGCTCAATGATGATGACTGGGGTACAACTGACCATGATCAAATCGTAGTCTATAAATTAAATATTGACTGGGCAAATGCCACGAATTCGCACGTGGATGTAATCTCTATTCCTACTGCGCCTTTTGATACTGATGGATGTCTTCAGGAGAGCACAGGTGGATTCTCCTGCGTTCCTCAACCCAATGGGCAGGGGATAGATGGAGGAGAATGGATCATCACAAACAAAGCGATGTATCGGAATTTTGGTAACCATGAATCAATTGTATTAAGTTTTATGGTCGATGTCACCGGGGGAGATGTAGCGGGAATACGATGGATTGAATTCCGCAAAGTGGTGGACCAGGATTGGAAGTTATATCAGGAGGGAACCGTGGGCTCTGATGATGGCCTGCACAGGTTTATGCCATCTATCGGAATAGACGGCCAGGGAAATATTGGCCTGGCATATTCTATTTCCGGATTTGATAAGTTTCCTTCTTTACGCTATACTGGACGATATTCAACTGATCCGTTAGGGGAAATGTCATTCAAAGAATATGAGTTTGCTCCGGGTTCGGGAAGTCTTGGATATGACCGTTTTGGTGATTATCAGGCTATGTCAGTTGATCCGGCTGATGACCATACATTTTGGTTTTCCGGAGAATATGTTCTTGCCAGCGGTGATTGGGCAACCCGTATTGTAGCATTTAATGCAGGAAGAGATTCTATAGATATTTTCCCTCTTACAATTGTCACACCTAAGAATAGTGCTGATCTGGGTTTGAATGAACCTCTTTCAATTTGTGTATTGAATCGTGGACTGAATGCAGTTGATAGTTTTAGGCTTGCATATAAGTTCGAAGGAGGTCCCTGGATTGAAGAACCTGCGCTCATTGACAGTCTTTCTCCCGATAGTACCTATTGTCATACATTCTTGACGGGCCTTGATTTCAATGCACCGGGATATTATAACTTAAGTATAGCCACCAGGTTAGATTCAGATCGAAATCATAAGAATGATACACTTTCATTTTTAATCAATAAGCCTGCATTTAAGGATATCGCGCTTGAATATGTAGTCCCGGCTGATGGTACTGTTAGTTGTTCAGGAATAGGCATAAATTCTATCCTTTTACGCAATTTAGGTGCAGATACGATTACTTCCGCGTTACTCCGGGTTTTTCTTGAGGATGTACCTGTAGATACCATCGAATGGACAGGAAATCTGGCATTCGGCGAACAGTCTTCTTTTAATTTTAATGTTGAAGGATTGCTTGCCGGGCCAAACCATGTTCATATTACGCTTCTTGAAATTAATGGTGTATCAGATCAAATTCCTGCTAACAATGATCTGACCTGGACACTAAATGCTCTGCCGGATGGAGCAGAGATTACCATAAATCTGATCACTGATAAATACCCAGAGGAAACAACGTGGGAATTAGTTGATGATTTGCACCATGTTATTGCTTCTGCCGGACCTTTTAGTGAACAGCAACATTTATATACAACGTTATTGTGTGTTTATCCTGAGATGTGCTACACCTTTACTGTGCATGATGCATTTGGAGATGGAATGTCTGCACAGGGAGTACAGGGTTCTTACCAAATTGTAAATCAAGAAGGTGGATTGGTTGCTTCCATTGTGAAGCCTAATTTTGGAAACGCTGAGTCAAATAAATTTTGCATTACAGCACAGTGTCTCTTAAATCTCGAAGTAGGAGTGGAGCAGGAGTCCATGCCCGGAGCAGGTGATGCATTTGTGATCGGTGATGTATCTAACGGACTCGGCACTATAATGTATAGTCTGAATGGTGGTTTAAATTTTCAGGCTAGTGGGTCTTTCCTTAATGTTTCTCCCGGTACATACACAATGTTAGCTGTTGATGATGCCGGTTGTCAGGACTCTGTCATGTTCACCGTGTATTCATGTACTCTTGAGACTATGATTTCAACATTACCTGCTTTAGGAGGAGATGTGGGTGAAATTCATATTTCAACTGATGGAGGAATAGGTCAGATTCTTTTTAGCCTGAATGGAGGTCAATTTGTACCTGATTCCATATTCAAGATGCTTGAACCGGGTACTTATTTTGTAGTCAGCAGGGATAGTGTAGGATGCGAAAGAAAAGATTCAGTGACTGTTTCAACTATGGTTGGGACATCTAACCTGATTGAACATCATTTCATCCAGATTTCACCCAATCCTGGATTTGATTTGTTTCAAATCAATGCTGTCTTTGCATCGCAACTGATCTTCATCAATTATAATGTTTTTTCAAGTACAGGCAATCCATTATTCAATGGTAGTGTTGTAAAATACAATGAACAGTATAAAGGGGAATTGTCTCTCAGGGCATATCCTCCCGGAGTTTATTATATCGCATTCTATACTGGCGATGATATCACTGTCAGAAGGATTGTAAAACTTTAATGATCCGTTTTTGAAATCAGCATATATGTCATTGTCATATTTACCCATTCACAGAGTCATCATCCTTTTACCAATATCAAATGGTTACTCATAAATATCCGGCTGAAAAAGCTACCCGAGAGAAAATAAGGGAATTGTTTGCCTATCGCAGGCTTACTGATTTGCTGAGCCTCAGTAACATGGCAAAAGATGAGAAATTCTCCAATAATCTGATTGATGTTCAATATCAGATTTATATGTTGGATGGCTATCTGGAAAGTCAATGGGAGATTCATAAGAAAGATCTGAAAGGGTATTGGGATGCCATTAAAGATGCACTTCGTCAGATGGGATATAATAAAAAACAAATTGATTCCCTTGTGACTGAGATTGAAGATTACCAAAAGATTGAAAGGAATTGCCGGATAGATATTTGGCCAACCAGTGTTTCCTTTAAAAACTTTTATACGACTAAATCGTGTGATGTCAGGCTGATCAGACACCTGATCTATAAATCTCATGAGGATCTTGAAAACCTGTGGAAGGAAAAAGCCTGGTGGTATTATGACATGATCACAGAAATCCATGATGATATAGAAGATCTTGAAGAGGATATAAAAACGTACAATGGTAATCGCTTTTTAATATCGATTCTTCGCAAAGGTGCCGAAAAAACGAGGCATGATTATGAGCAATATCTTAGAAATACTACAGAAAAAGCAAGAGTGTATTTCGAAAATAAAATTCAAAAAGGGAAAAATAAACAACTGGCAGCCTGGACTGAATCCAGATCAAAAGAAACGATCAGGCTTTTACATGCTAAGCTCGATTCAAAAGTCATGGATCAATTATCCGAAGCTTTGTTATTAGGCCATATGAATTGAATAACTGAACGCATAAAAAAAACCGGAAGCTGATGTCTTCCGGTTTTTTTATAAAGATGATTATATTCTTAGAATTGATAGCTCAATGTTCCGAGCATTCGAGTTGATCTTCCTTGCAGAGCTAAGTTTTGCTTCCTGATATAAGCATGATCCGCATAGTTATTAAAATCCATTTGCATACTTACGCCTACACGCATGTCTCCAATATTAGCTGCAACACCTGTATGCCAACCAAAACGTAACCATTTAAGATTTTGATTATATCCTTCAAGATCTTTAAGATCCGAATTTTGTGAAAGAATGATCTGTGGTAAAAATCCACTCGTGACATCAACAGCTCCCAGATCTACACCCAATGTAAGTGGCACATTGATGACATTCATTGATTCAGAAAGCGATTGCCTTTGCTCAGACCTTCCAAATCCGGGGAATGTGTACGAGATATTGTAGATATATTCTCTTTTATTGAATTGTGCTTCGGCGGCAAAGAAAAAAGGATTGGCATCATACTTGGCTCCGAAACCGATAAAATAAGAGGCCTTGACTGCTGTAAGATCAAATGTGAATTCGTCTCTGGGTGAAGAACGGTTGACAAATATAAATTGTGAGGTAGGGGATTGCTGGGGAGAAACACCTGTCGAAAAGGTCATGATCACGTTCTGACTTTGAACTGTGTAAATCGAAAGGAATAATAGTGTGAAAGCTGCAAAAAGTAATTTTTTCATGGTAGTTGGATTAACGTAATGGGTTCTCTTCAAATGCAATAATATTATTGAAATCTATAACGATATTGAAACCATGTTTGGTTTGCAAAGTTTTAAGTATTACGTATTAAGACTATATTTTAACAGTCGTAACAGGAAGGTCAAAATATTAAAATAAGGCAAACCTTTAAAATTTCAGAATGAAAAACCGATAGAAGCTATTAATCTGTTATTCTTAGTATCAAAATCAAATTTTTGACCAAAGAAAGTTATATAGTCACCGAGGTTGGAAAAATTTCCTTCATAACGTGCATCAATATGCAATTTCCATAAATCAAGGCCTATTCCCGCCTGATAACCCCATGTCAGATCATTAAAAAATGGTTTAAAGCTTGAATAGCCACCAAAACCACCATTGTTATTTAAAAAAATATGTCCGACAGGACCGGCTCCCAACCTTACGGCGCCTACTTTAAGTCCCATGATCACCGGAAAGTCAATATTCTTGTATGAATCCCTTATCGGCTGAGAAATAGAAAGAGAATCAACCCGGTAATCTATGCTTGAAGAATTATAGAGTATTTCAGGCTGAATAAAAAAACCGCCGATTTGCATTTGTATAAAAGCACCTGCCTGCACTCCGTAGCGGGCATTCTCAACAAAAATGTGGTAAAGTGTAACGCCCTGTTCATTAGCGATAATTAAATCTTTTGGAGAGATATCAGGTGTGGAAAGACCAAATTTAATCCCCGGCCGAACCTGCCCAATGGCAACCTGACTGAACAAAACAAACGAAACTAAAATCGAAAGTAACCTCATGGCATTTATGCAATTCATTAGTAAAGGATATTTCGCTATATCAAAAGTAACGCCTTATTTTATCAACCATTACATCCCCGACGCAGGGAGTAGTAAATTTAACCTCGATTTAATACTTTATAACTCAATTTAATGGAGGAGAAGCCGCTACATGTTCAATACCTGGGGAGTTATAAAGATGTCCGGCAATGCCCAGTGATGGATTTGCCTGAATACTGCTTCATCGGGCGATCCAATGTTGGAAAGTCTTCAATTATCAATCTGGTCACTCTTCAGAATGAAATCGCTCGTACCTCCAGGAAACCGGGGAAAACGCAATCCATCAATTTATTTAAGGTTATGGAAAGTCCTGAGTGGATCATTGCCGATCTTCCAGGCTATGGTTATGCCCAGATATCGAAATCTACGAGGGGGCAATGGTCTACAATGATAGATACTTATGTAGTTTCCAGAGAAAACCTCATGTGTACGTTTCTTTTATTGGATATTCGCCATCCCAGGATGGACAATGACCGGGAGTTTATGAGCTACCTGGGATCTAAAAAAGTACCTTTTTGCATATTATTCACGAAGTCAGATAAGTTGAAGCCGCTGGAACTTGATCATGCCCTTGAAGCATATAAGCAGGAGGTTTTGAAGGAATGGGAGGTATTACCACCCTATATTGTCACAAGCAGCATCTCAAAGTCAGGAAGAGTGGAGATTTTGAAATATATCCAAAGCATCAATACTATTTTTGCAAGGCAGACCCTGTGAAAAAGAAAACGACAACAACAACTTATCCGCCCCTACTTCCTGAGATCAGGGATTGGCCGATTCATAAGCTCTATGAGGATAGAGAAGGACTCATCAATACGGTGGATACTCAGACGGTAGAACATATCCTTGAAAAACATGGTGAACGAATCGGAGATCTTATCTCACGTGTAAGCTACCTTGAATTAATCCGCCTAAAGGAAACACCCTGGAAAGTTGATCCGCCCAATGAAGCCCAATTCTGGAAAAGAGTCCGAAATGAAGTCACTGCCAATGAAAAACTTCGGTCCGAACAGCAACTTCAAAATAATACGGAGCTTCTTAAACGAATTATTCATCGGTATACCGAAGAGATCGCCGGTAATTTTAAAGAGAGCACTTTCCTCTTTGCCCGTAAATTCCTGACGATATTCTTTAAACGATTGCTCAATACCGCTGCAAGTAAAAAATTTCGCAGACTCTGGAGTACGAAATTGGAATTGTATGAACGGATAATAATTCATGGTGATGTAGAAAAGGTGAGGGGGATGTTCAAGCATGGTACAGTTGTGATCCTGCCTACACATTTGTCCAATCTTGACAGCATCATGATCGGATACGCACTTGATGCTGTAGTTGGCCTTCCGGCATTTTCATATGGAGCAGGACTTAATTTATACGAATCCGAAATATTTGCATTCTACATGACACGGTTAGGCGCCTATCGGGTCGACAGACGGAAGAAAAATCCGATTTATCTGGATAGTTTAAAGATTATGTCCCAGGTGATGTTGGAGCGAGGTACGAACAGTTTATTCTTTCCGGGAGGAACAAGGTCAAGGTCAGGAGAAATTGAGAAAGAATTGAAATACGGATTGCTCAATTCGCTTCTTTCTGCGCAGCGATCTATCTATCAAACAGGGGGAACACAAAAGATAATCGTAGTACCATTGATCATTGGATATCATTGCACACTTGAAGCGCAGACCCTGATCAATAGTCATCTTAAATCCACCGGCGAAGAGAAATATGTAGGATCAAGACGTAAAGCGCTCACCATAAAAAGTATTTTATCTTTTGCATGGAAATTCTTTTCGCAAGCCAGTGAGATTCATCTTTCGTTTGGTGAACCCATGGATGTGCTTGGATACCGGCTTGATAAGGATGCACATAGTGTAGATGATCGGGGTATGGAAGTCGATATCAGAGAGTTCTTTTCATTGCACGGAAAAATTGAAGCTAACCGTCAACGAGAATCTGTATATACCCGGAAGCTAGCCGAAAAAGTTGTTGATAATTATCAACGATATTATGTGGTGCTGACAAGCCATCTTGCTGCATTTACAGCTTTTGAATTGATGCGAAAGATTCATCCGACGTTGGATTTATATGCATTACTTCGTTTGCCTGTTGATTTGTTATCTATTCCTCTTCCACTTTTTACAGAAACATTTAATAAGTTTCTGGATGTATTGAAAGACATGGAGAAGAAAGATGAGATCAGATTACAGACAGAATTACATACGTTGCCTCTCGATGAAGTCATTCGTCATGGTATCAAACATTTAGGTACTTTCCATGCGATACTACCTCTTAAGTTTGGGAATAAAGAAAACATTTTACCAAAAAATCCGTCTCTTGTTTATTATTATCATAACAGGCTCGCTGGCTACCAGGTTGAGAACATGATCACATGGGACCAGGAAAAAATCCATGAAGCCCACGAAAAACTTGAGGAGCACGTATAATCCAAATTAGAACATGACATTTATAGTGCTGGACCTTGAGGCGACATGCTGGCAGGGTAACGATATGAATCGGGAGCCGGAAATAATTGAACTGGCCGCATATAGTGTAAATGGATATCGTGATTGGATAGATAATTTTCAACGGTTTATAAAACCAACGGCGCATCCCCGGTTATCAGCATACTGCCTGGAACTCACAGGGATCAAACAAGATCAGATCAATAAGGCTAAACGTTTCGACAAAGTATTTCCGGATTTTCAGGAATGGCTCGAGGGACACGATCATCCTCAGCTTATATGCACATGGGGCAACAAAGACATGACAATCATCAAAGATGAATGTCGGACGCACGACATTGATGACAGGTTTTTACCAAATAGTATTAACCTGAAAGCTCAATATGCTTCCATACATCAATTAGCTAAGGAAGTTGGTCTTCTAAAAGCTCTCGAATATTCATCCATCGAATTTGACGGTTCACCACACAGGGCTATCGATGATGCTTTCAACACAACAAAACTTTTTTTGCAATATCTCGACAGATGGCAATATTGAAATGTGAAAATGTGAAAATGTGGAAATGTGGAAATGAAGTTCAAATTTTATGGTAAAGATAGTCGGGCTTTTGCCTGATTGTTTAGTCAAGATTTTCATTGATTGTTTAGTCAAGCTTTGTATTAATTGTTTAGTCAAGCTTTTATTTGTATAATAAATATTCACTATCACAATCTTATCCGAAGGTTTTTAAAGATCATGGATTGATCTCAAAATTATTCTTTTTGTTTTTGTAAAGCACGATTTGATGTCTGTCGAAAAATAACATTCATTAGTAGATTGAAAGTCGAAGTAAAGCCATCAGTTGTACCAATGATATAGGCTCAATCGTTTCTTTGAAAGAATTCGATGATGAATTCTGATCCTTAGGAAAGTAGAGTTTTTTTCATACTAATCTGGTCTTTTGTTAACGGAAGCTAAGAAGTTAGCTTCCTTTTTTCATTTAAGAGGCGTGTATCTTTGACCCTGATGAGCGAAGTGGTAAGGATAGATGAAGTACTTCCGGAGATAAACAACTGGCGTATAGTTGATGTCAGATCGCCTTTGGAATTTCTTGCAGGGCATATTCCCGGAGCTGTAAATATTCCATTGTTCAATGATGAAGAAAGGGCTAGAGTAGGGACTCTGTACAAACAGGTTAGTCCTGATGCCGCTATGAAGGAAGGTCTTGAAATAGCAGGGTCTAAAATGAATCTCCTGATAGATCAGGCTTCTTCATATTTACGGGATACGAGAAAGGAAACGCTCATACATTGTTGGCGCGGAGGAAAGAGAAGTGAGGCCGTACAATGGTTATTTAATTTCTCCGGTATATCCTCAAAAAGACTTGAAGGTGGCTATAAAAGTTTCAGAAATTCTGCCATCACCTATTTCAATTCCATTCCTAATGAACTAAAAATCCTTGGGGGATTTACAGGTTCAGGTAAGACAGAAATTCTCAAAGAGCTTCAAGTCCGAGGCCATCAGGTCATCGATCTGGAGAACCTGGCAAATCATAAAGGCAGTGCATTTGGTTCAATTGGAGAAGAAGTACAGCCTTCTAATGAGCAGTTTGAGAATAATCTGTTCATGGCATTTCTATCAATGGACAGAACTAACACTATATGGCTTGAGAATGAATCAAAAAGTATTGGCAAAGTATATGTGCCCGATGGTATTTGGCGTAAAATGAAAAGTTCTATACTGTACAATGTTGAAGTTGATAAAGAAATCAGGCTGGATAGGATACTCAGATATTATTCAGAACCGGCTACAATTGAAATACTGAAAGAGTCATTTGACAAAATTCGTGAACGATTAGGTGGCCTTGAATATAAAAATGCAATACAAGCCTTATCAGCCGGTGACTTAAGAAAAGCCGCTTCAATAGCTTTGTGGTACTATGACAAGGCGTATTCTTTTCAGGTGGAACATTGGAACAAGGACAAAATCATCCATTTTAAGAATGGCATCGATATCCCCGGAATGACTGATTCTATTTTAAGTAATCACTAAGCTCAAGAAGCTCATTTATAGTTGTTTATGATGTCATATTAAAGTAAATTAGTAAAGAGTAATGAATAACATTGGTGAACAAATTAAATTAACCCAATACAGTCATGGTGCCGGTTGTGGATGTAAGATCTCACCTCAGGTTCTGGATTGTATTTTAGGACAGGTTTCTGAGGATACGATTCTATATTCTTCTCTTTTGGTGGGTAATGCCCAGCGCGATGATGCTGCTGTAATGGATCTGGGTGATGGAACAGCAATCATCAGCACTACTGATTTTTTCATGCCGATAGTTGATGATCCCCAGACATTTGGAAGAATAGCGGCAACGAATGCGATCAGTGACATATATGCAATGGGAGGTACACCTCTGATGGCAATAGCTATTCTGGGTTGGCCTGTAAATGTTCTCAGTCCGGAAATAGCAGGAAGGGTTGTAAATGGAGCGCAGCAGACTTGTATCGAGGCAGGGATACCATTGGCAGGTGGCCATAGTATTGATTCACCGGAGCCGATTTTTGGTCTTGCAGTCACAGGTCGGGTGAATATAAATAATATTAAAAAAAATGGCGGATCTGCACCTGGCGATTTACTCTTTCTTACAAAGCCACTCGGTATTGGAATATTGACTACAGCGGAGAAGAAAGGAATAATAAATGCCGGTGACGCAGAAAAAGCTGTGAACGTCATGACCAGGCTTAACAAAGTAGGAGAGCAGTTCGGAAAGATTAAAGGGGTATCTGCGATGACGGATGTGACAGGTTTTGGTCTTGCCGGACATTTATTGGAGATGTGTCAGGCTAGTGAAACATCAGCCTTGATCCACTTTGTTGATTTGCCAATCATCGATGAATCAATAAATTTTTATATCCGGCAGGGATGTATTCCCGGTGGAACTAATCGGAACTATGACAGCTACGGAAGTAAACTGAAACTTGCTGCAGAAAATCAGCGGTTTATCTTATGTGATCCACAGACAAGTGGTGGATTGCTTATAGCGGTCAGTCCTCACGCAAAATCAGAAGTTCAGGATCTTCTCAGGAATGAAGGTTTATGGTCAGAGCCAATTGGAATGATGGAAGCATTGCAGGAAAAGACCATTCTCGTGATTTAAGGATAGTAGTCGGTTTATACAAAATCTGAATCCAGAGAACCGGCTTTGATCTGATCATCGATCCAGGATTGCCAACTCTTATCCTGAACATCCGCATATTCTTCAGTGAATCCACATGAAGAGCAGATGTATCTATCAAAATAACAGAATCTCGTTCCCCATTTTGTCAATTGAATAAGATTGGAAGTAGAGGTGCCTTTAAAAGGTGGAACTATGACGATGTCGGTTGATTTGCATTTTGGACAGGTATTGGATTGTTTCATGAGCCTTGTTTTATTGGGAGAAAGAAGAATGAAATCTACTTAACATAATATAAATTATGGGCAAATTAATTTCATTTAAAGGGATATTTCATAGATATGTCCTTTTTCACTTTTATTTTCCTCATTGCTTATATAAACCTTATGGTCGCCATGGAACATCACACTTTCACCCTGGAGCTCCTGATCAATAGTGATACGATCTGAGAGTCCACCAAAAAAATCAGAACCGGAAAAGTTTGTAAAATGGATTAAAAAGGGATGATATACATGTCCGTTCTCATTGTATCCGATCATCACAAGTTCGGATCCAGAATGATCGGATCTGTAATCAGCACCTGTAATCAGTCCCTGAGTGTCAAAGCTTTTAATTTTCCTGGCCAGATATGATCCTGGTGTTTTGGGAATTCCATAAACATCTGTTCTCAGATCGCCCCGGTTTTTTGTAAAAAAGAAAAGACTGTCGCCAACGGAAACCATGGCTTCACAATCATAATTATGTCTGTTGGAATCATTGAATGATGTCTGTCCCTCATATCGGAACATGATTTTCTCAGGAACAACTTCATTCAGGTTTTTGACGTCATCCTTTCGTACTTTATAGATCATCAGATTTTGACGTGTTCCACTATTATTACCTGTATCGCCGATATAGATATAGTCATCATCCTGCGCCAATTCTTCCCAGTCATGATTCAATACGCTATCTATTTTGATTTTCCTTGTATCATGATCACTTTTAAGATCAAAAGCATATAATACCGGCTGATTGCCGCCATCATTGAGGCCCAGGAAAATGTTTTTATCCAATTGAGTCATTCCTGAGCATTCTTTCAATTCTTTTGGCAAAGAAACAACTTCACTGAGGTCATGTGCAGAGCCATGCCCTAAGGGAGTCTTGCATGAAAAAGCAATGCAGAATGTGGATACAAAAAAAAACAGATGAATAAGCATTTTGCGTTTAGCGTTTAATCATTTGGGTGAAAATAGAAGAATTTCAATCAGGATCAGAGATTCGTTCCCTGCCTTTGTACTTTTACTTTTTTAAGACCTGAATGATTTTTCATCTAAAGGAATTTAGCAAATGTTGTTTTCTGAAAAAATTCTTTCTTACCATTTTCAACTTAAGCCATCAGGTAAATTACCACAAGGTATTCAATGGTTATTGCCATATGAGGATAAAGAAACGCAGCGATGCATGAGGTTGTTTTATAGCAGATATTACAATGACGAAGAAAAGAGGACTTTTATTTTAGGGATCAACCCGGGAAGGTTTGGCGCCGGAATCACAGGAATACCTTTCACAGATCCCATTCGCCTGGAATCAATAGGCATCAAGAATTCATTTCAGCATCGGCAGGAACTATCAAGTGTATTCATCTATGACATGATCAGGGAACAGGGAGGTCCTGATGTCTTTTATTCGAAATATTATATCGCATCATTAAGTCCGCTTGGCTTTGTGAAAGACGGGAAAAATTATAATTATTATGATGATCGTGCATTAACCGAAGCCGTGAGACCTTTTATCATCAGTAACATTGAAGCACAAATTAAATTCGGTGCAGATCTACATAAAGTCTATTGCCTGGGGCAGGGGAAGAATTTTGATTTTTTAAAGCAATTAAATCTGGAATATAAATGGTGGAAAGAAGTGATCCCCCTACCCCATCCCCGCTGGATCATGCAATACAAGCTGAAGCAGAAGGATGCGTTTATCCGGAGTTACAAGAATATTTTGACTAAAATAGTTTGATAAAAAAGTAAGTAAGGACAGGAAAAATTGTGGCTATGATGATCTATAAAAATAAGAGTACGGACAGGTCGCGACCTGTCCGTACTCTTATTTTTATAGATCCAATTGTGAATTTATCTTATCACAGACAACAATGATGTCCAAATACCCTGTTTCGTTACGGCTTTAACTATAAACAATCCAATAGGCATATTGGCCACATTTATTTCTGCGTAAGTCCCATCAATTTTTTCATTACGGATTGATTTTCCATCCATCGAATAAATCTCAATACCGGATAGATTATAATCAGATTTGAACGTGACAGAATAATCAGCAGGATTAGGTGTCATTAGGATTGCATTCTGATCTAAGACAGGAATCGCGCTGACATGCTGTAACTCAAGTGCTAAAATCTGATATCCGGATGTAAAAGGAGTAGATGGATCGAATTGGGTTCCGACACCACGAACATAATTAGATGCTTCAATAGTCTGCTGATCGATACCTGAATCCGCATCAACCCGTACAAGAGCTTTTGTGCCCTGAACATGTTCAACATAAACATTAAATCCACTTGTACCTGTAGCTACAATACTATCAATGGTAAAAGGTCCGAATGCGATATGACTACCTTCCACTTCTTCTGAAACATTAGCCACCAGATCCGGCGGCACCAATGCATTGCCTGAAGACACAACATGAATATCGTCAGGTACAATTTCAAGTAAGCCGTTAAACTGATCAATCGTGCCTGATACCGTCACCAGATCACCTTCAGCTACAGTGTAGCTGCCTGGATCGAATGAAAACACATTGATACCTGTATTATTGTTATTGATGATATAGAAGGAATAACCCGTCGGTAGAAAATTGATGCCGTGCACTACACCCGTAACACGAGTAGGGACGCCCCTGAAAATGTTAACACCATTAACTCCATCCGTAAGACGTAAATGTTCAAGCGGAAAATCTGTATATGATGCCGGATCATATACGGAGACTGTTCCCGTCATACCCCCACCGAAATGGAAATCGCAGCGATAATTATTTAAACCGGGATTATTAAACTGAAAATCAAATTGCCATGGTCCGGCTGTCGGAGCACCGCTAAAAAAATTGTTGGTATTAGTAACAAATATGCTTTGTTTGCCATCTACATTATGCTGGACCGGATCATTGCTCACCCAACGTACTGAATCTCCAATGGCGACGACAACATTTTTTGGTGTATACTGGAAATTTGCCACGCTAATAGTGACTGCCGGGCCTCCTGTACTTCCACCTCCGGAATTGTCTGATCCGGGTGTCCCGAGCACTTCATGGTTGTTGATGGTTACACCGGTAGATCCTTCACTTGGCTGCCAGTTAGAACCGTCATTATTATCTGATGCTGGGTCGATGAGTTCCAGAGAAGGTCCATTTCCATCTGGTTCTGTCGGCCAGGGATCCTTATCCATATAGGCTACGCTATCCACCAGGTTGTTGTTAGCATCATAAAGCCTGATAGATTCGCCCGTATTATTTAATGCATTATTTGTAGTGGCACTTGACCATTGATGTACATCAATACCGAATACACTTTTTATCGCAGAAGCTTTGATGGCAGTTACAAAATATTCACCTCCATTTAGCTGGAATGCAGGTAATGTGTCTAGTATGGCACCTGCAAAACGCCATCCTGTCAGATCAAAGTGACCTGTGCCTGAATTATAAAGCTCGATGTATTCCAGCGAATCATTACCTGATTCAGGAGGATTATAGCTGATTTCATTGATGACGATTTGGGCATTTGTCCGCGTGGATAAGAGAGCCACAAATGCAAAAAATAGAAAGTATAGTTTAATGCGCATAATGCTGATTTTAGTATTTTAACAAATTAAGCAAATTTAATTCGGATCAAGAAATATTTCTGCGATCATGCATCTGGCGCTTCCACCCCCTACATCTTCTATCGTGTTGATCGGAGACGATATAATCCTGCAGTATTCCTCAATGGCGTTCCGCTGCTCATCAGTGAGGCTTTGTAAAGCCCTTGAGGACATGACCATCAGTTCTTCACCTCTGTTATTTTTCAAAGCCAACATATTGCCTGCAAATGATTGTACCTGATTATCAGTGATCTCGATAACCGTATGATCTTTGGCAAGATTTTCTTTGAGTGCAATCCGTTCTTTAGGATCAGGCAGACATTCAAGACATACTATGGCAACATCGGAAGCAATCGCCATCATCACATTCGTATGGTAGATTGGTTTTCCGTTACTTTCTGCGTAAAATGTATGTGAAGTATAGCCCATGCGGTCACACCAGTTGGCTAATATTTCTTTATCGGTTCGTTCGCTGATGCATGCATAAGCGATTTTTGCCACCCGATCAAGCACCATACTGCCGGTACCTTCAAGATATTGATGTTTATTTTCAGCCTCTTCAAGGTGAATCCAATCCCTGAATCTGAACCTGCCTGCTATCTGGCTGATCAGATCATCTCTCCTTTCGTTTCTGCGTAGTGGAGAAAACATCGGATAGGTCACAATCGTACCATTATCATGAAAAGAAATCCAATTATTGGGAAAGACGGCATCTGGTTTTATGGGATCGAGGCTATCATTTAAAACGGTGACATCAATTCCTTCATGTAGAAGAAGTTGAGAAAATTTATCGAATTCTTTCGTGGCTTCTGCAGCAACGAGTGAGTAATTCTCATCACCAGGTTTGTGTTGGAAAGCATTGTTGGCTGCTGTTTCGACATTAAATCCAAAGGATGCCGGTCGAATCATTAATATGTGCGAAGTAACCTGTGTCATCTCATTTTTAGAATACAAAGAAGGGTAAAGTTATCAATATATAAATAAAAGGAAATTACATTAAAGTAATTCTTTGAAATTAATATACAATTTATTTAAATACGAAGAAGCATTACGACTTTATCTTTGAGAACTATAATTTAACCTAAACCAAAATTTATGAAATTATTCTACACTCCTTTATTGACTGTGAAGAGAGGCATACTATTATTGCTATGTTTCATAGCTGTCAGTATGTATCAGCAGTTATATGCACAGGTGACGACATCATCCATTACGGGTATAATCATTGATGAAAATAAGGAACCTGTGATAGGTGCCAATGTCGTTGCGGTACATACTCCTTCAGGATCAACTTACGGTACGGTTACAAATGTTGACGGAAGATTTACAATTCCTTCAATGCGGATTGGTGGTCCATATACGATCACCACGAGTTATACAGGATATGAGAGCGATATTCTTGATAATATATATCTAAGTCTCGGAACACCTGCATCATTTAACATTACATTGCACGAAGCCAATATCGAATTGGGTAATGTAATTGTGACAGCGGATCGAAATGATGTATTTACATCAGGCAGAACAGGTGCGGCAAATAATATTACAACACAACAGCTCAATTCATTACCAACTCTTAACAGAAGCTTTATTGATTTCGCAAGACTTACTCCGCAGGCCAGCACTGCTTCATTTGGGACATCCTTTGGAGGACAAGATA
>JBATMM010000100.1:0-24082 GCA_049289835.1 Saprospiraceae bacterium
ATCAAAGTCAGAGAACAAATTGATTTTGCACACATCCTCTACAGTAAAGGATTATACCTGCAGGCTTTTAAATTGCTTGACCGGGTCAAAGAGATGATGCCAGAAGGAGGTCATGATCTCTTGCGACTGGAGATTATCGAATTTCAAAAATTTATTGAGGAGCGCCACATTACAAGGAGCAGAAAAAAAGCAGGCAAGGTTCAATCCCTTCTTATCGAATCTGAAAAACAGGAATCGAGAGTTTCAAATCTTGTAATGTTATCCAATCTGAAAATAAAAATTCATGGATGGTATATTGAAACAGGTCACGTACGGGATCAGAAAGATCATTTTACGGTCAATGAATATTTTGAATCGGAGTTGCGCAAGGTAAGAATCAATGATCTCTCCATCACGGAGGAAATATATCTTCAGCAGAGCTACATGTGGTTTTATTACATCCTTCTTGATTTTGAAAAATGTTATCAACATGCAAGGTTGTGGGTCAATGCATTCGATGAGCATCCTGCCTTTATGATTGAAGACCCTGTACTCTACATGCGCGGATTGTCATACGAACTGACATCGTTGTATAGCATGCGGGACTATCACAGATATGTCAATGTATTAGAAAAGTTTGAAGCTTTTACAATTTCTCATGAGAAGTATTTTGACATGACGGGGCAGATCATCAGTTTCCTTTATCTGTATACTGCGAAGATCAACAGGCATTTTCTTGAAGGTTCATTTGAAGAAGGGCTCGCCTTGGTTCCGGAAATCAACAGCCTTATCAAGCGTTATGGAAGATTTATAGATGTTCACCGTATCATGGTCTTTAACTACAAGACGGCATGGCTTTATTTTGGATCCGGATCACCGGAGCATAGTATTGAATATCTCAATAAAATAGTAAACCTGCAGGCTGCAGGACATTTAAGGACTGATATTCAATGTTATGCAAGGCTGATGCAGTTGATGGCCCATTTCGAATTGGGACATTATAATTTATTGGAACACCTTGTCGGAAGTGTCGGTCGTTTTTTCAGCAAGATGAGAGATCTCAATGAAGTACAGCGGACACTTTTTAATTTTTTTAGAAACAATCTTGATGTTAAAAAACAGGAGCTTAATCATAATCTGCAATCACTGCGGAAAGAAATCATTCGTCTTGAAAAGAATCCATTCGAAGGAAGGACCTTTCATCATCTTGATATCATAGCATGGATTGACAGCAGGATTGAAGGGAAGACGGTGGGGGAGGTGATCAGGAAGAGGTTTGAAGAGTAAATATCAGTGATTTGGTGATCAGGTGATCGTGTGATCTGGTGATTGAATTTAGAAGTGTATTGAAATATAAAAATGAACTGCGCATTGGGTCATGTGAAATTAATGTAGGAGATTTCTTTTCTATATGCCTTTCCATGACGAATAGGAATGTTTTGTTTGTGAAAGGCCTCTGATTTTGCAGAATAACATAATCTTTTATTTATAATATGTCCAATATTGGTATGGGCTGTATCGAAAGGATTTCGACAAAATCCGAATCAGAGTGCATATCCTCATAGTTCACCTCTCACCCTTCACATCTCACGTCTTTTCCCTAACATTGCCCTATGAAATCATCCCGCCTCATCTTATTAATCATCGGCTTTCTTCTCTTCGTCACAGGTTTCATTTCATTTACTCTCATCCTTATAGGTGGAAACCTCAGTTATCTCGCATGGATAGATAGACCGGGGACCCCGCAGGGAGTTATCATCAGAGTGCTGATGGTAGGAGGAGGACTTGTGATGGCATACATGGCGATGAATCCTGCCAGGGAAAGCGATAATGACGATCCTGTCAATCCCTCCCGGTAAAAACTTCCGGTACTGTCGCCATCGCATTTAGAAAAGCCTCGCGGTTCATTCCAAGATCAATCTTCTGATCATCAAAGTACGAAATCAAATGTTCAGTCGGCATATTACCTGTGAGTTCATCTTTGGCCATCGGACATCCACCATATCCTTTCATCGCAGCATCAAAGCGCCTGCAACCACTCTTGTAAGCTGCTTCAACTTTTTCTCTCCAGTTGTGCGGCTGTGTATGCAGATGTGCCCCAAACTCAACATCCGGATAAGGAGGTATGAGGTTTGTAAATAGATAACTGATATTTTCAGGATTAGAAACTCCAATGGTATCTGACAGCGCAAGGATTTTAATCTCCATTTCAGCTAAATGATCAACCCAATGCTGTACGATCTCCACATTCCAGGGATCGCCATAAGGATTTCCGAAACCCATAGAGAGATACACCACAAGCTTGCGTTTGTTCGCCATGCAGATTTCCTGAATCTCAGCCACCCGATGAAGTGACTCATCAATGGTTGCGTTTGTATTGCGTAATTGAAAAGTTTCAGAAACAGAAAAGGGATACCCGAGATACGTGATTTCATCAAACTGGATAGCATCCAATGCGCCTCTTGTATTGGCCACAATAGCCAGAAGTTTTGACGATGTATCTGATAATTTTAATTGCTTCAGGACGTCCCCGGTATCGCTCATCTGCGGTATAGCCTTGGGAGAAACAAATGAACCGAAATCAATCGTATCGAAACCGACCTGCAGAAGCTTGTTGATATACCTTGCTTTCAATTCGGTAGGTACGAATTGGTGAAGGCCCTGCATGGCATCCCGTGGACATTCGATTATCTTGATCATCAGTGGGTAAAAATAGGGGATTTTGTGAGAGGATTGAGAGAGTGAGAGGAGTGAAAGAAGTGAGAGGAGTGAGAGGAAGGAGGGGAAGGAGGGGAAGGAGGGGAATGGCAGAGATTTTCGTACAGAAAATATATCGCTCCTCCGGAGCTCAAAAAAAACCTCTTTCGCACTTCGTGCTACAGAGATGTCGCTCCTACGGAGCTTATAAGAATCCAATCTAACTTCTCCTACTGTCTTACCTTCTTACTGTCTTACCTTCTTACTGTCTTACCTTCTTACTCTCTTACCTTCTTACTGTCTTACCCTCTTACTGTCTTACATCTCTGAAATATTCGTTACTTTTCTAATCGGAAATCTCTCAGTTATGCAACAACTAAACATTCTTCTGGATAAATATGGAGAAAGTCACATGAATACCACCAACAAAATCATTCATTGGGTTTGTGTGCCTGCGATCATGTTTAGCTTATTTACCATGTTGTTTTCGATCCCGTTTTTGATGGAACGGAGTTTTTATGCAAACTGGGGGATGGTCATACTTGTTCTTGCATTGCTTTATTATGCAAGACTTTCCATGATTATGTTCTCCGGATTTTTGGTAATCGGCGTTGTGATGATCTGGGCTATCAATCATCTGTATGTATGGTCAGACTTTAATGCAGGTAAACTGGCCTTGTGGGGTGTCATCATATTTGTCACTGCATGGATCGGACAATTTATCGGACATAAGATAGAAGGAAAGAAACCATCTTTTTTTCAGGATATTCAGTTTCTTCTGATAGGACCTGCCTGGTTGTTGTCGTTTATTTTTAAGAAGGTGGGGATTAAATATTAAGTCTTAAAAGTAGAAAGTTGTCCGTAGTCTCAGACTAAGGACAACTTTCTACTTTTAAGACAAGGGACAACTTTCTCCTTTACATTTTTAAATTCAATCTTCAAGAGACTCCACGTCAATTCCTATCGTATCCGATATTCTGTATTTGTTTCGTGCAGGGCCATTGCGACTGATCATCTCGGCTAAGAAACCGGTAAGAAACATTTGCGCCCCTATAATGAGTGTCAGTATTCCAAAGAAAAATACAGGCCGCTCTGAAATCTTAAAAATATTGCGACCCAATTTTAAGATGCTGAGATAACCCAGGATACCAAAGCCGATTATAAAAAATAGTATGCCCAATGTTCCAAAGAAATGCATCGGACGTTTACCGAATTTCCCAACAAACATGATCGACATGATATCGAGAAATCCATTGATCATACGCTGCCAGCCAAATTTGCTCTTGCCATATTTTCGGGCCTGGTGTTGTACGACTTTTTCACCTATTTTTTTAAAACCCGACCACTTGGCCATCACCGGAATATAGCGATGCATCTCACCGTAGACTTCAATATTTTTGACAACTTCATTTTTGTAGGCTTTCAAACCACAATTGAAATCATGAAGTTTTATACCACTAGCCCGACGCGTGACGGCATTAAAAAATTTCGATGGCCAGCGTTTGCTGATAGGATCTTTTCTGTTTTTCTTCCAGCCGCTGACGAGATCATAATTCTCATCAAGGATCATTTTCATCAACTCCGGAATTTCTTCAGGGGAATCCTGCAGATCTGCATCCATGGTGATGACGACTTCGCCTCCTGCTGCTTCGAATCCTTTTTGCAAAGCGGCTGATTTACCATAGTTGCGTCGAAAACGAATGGCTTTAATTCGGGGATTCGATTTTTGTAATTCCGTTATGACTTTCCATGAATCATCTGCACTGCCATCATCGACAAATATTACTTCTGCTGGATCAATTGCATTCGTCGTGATTACTTTTTCGATCCAGGCCATGAGTTCTGGCAACGAATCTCTTTCGTCGTAGACGGGAATGACTATAGATAAGGCGATACCTTTTTGAGACATAGATTGTATCAGGCTCCGGGACTAGTTGAAGGCGGAGCTTCCTTTTTGAGCATAGCCCCTGCCACTACTCCTTTAATCAGTCCCCAAAACAATGCGCTTAGAAGTGCTATGATGGAAAACGCGATTGGATTCATCATGATGCCGGTCCATTTCCGGGCCATGTCCTTACTTTCTTCCGGCATTCCTGCTTTATCCCATTGATCCTCTATGCCTTCCATCATATGATCAATAAAATTGGGGTCGATAATTTTTGTGTAGATCAATGTAAAAAGGGCAGAAATGACACCCGCAATGACAGCAATTTTGAATCCTGTCAAAAATCCCTGTCCAAGTGTAATATACCCTCCAAGATCCTGTTCCCTGGCTTCCTTGACGCCGAGATAAATCGGAAAATAGGTAGCCACCAGGATCAGGGCACCCATTCCAAATCCAAGCATCTTGTTTCCACTTTCCTGAACGCCCAACATATTGGAGCCAAGTGAAAATATGACATACACCATACCGGTGATAAGTCCCCATTTAAGCGTAGTAGACATGTTTCGTTTTGGTTAAAAAGTGAGTGAGTAAGGATTCAAATATATCAATTAATCAACAGACGTCCTTTAGAAAAGGTACCAATCACCTTTCCCGTGAATGCAGTACCTGCTAATGCATCATTCTTTGACAGCGAATGCGATGAGCCTTCATATGTCCATTCTTTCCCTGGATCAAAGAAAGTAAGATTTGCAATACTTCCTTTTTCAATCGGCACTACAGAGAGTCCGAGTATTCTGGCGGGGCCAAAACAAAATTTATCAATGATATCACTGACAGGCATTACATCCTTCAGCACAGTATTCGCAGTAGCAAAGGCTGTCTCCAATCCTATCGATCCAAAAGAAGCATATGTAAATTCACAATCTTTAGCTTCAATTTCAAGTGGTGTATGTATGGAAGAGATATGATCAATGACACCATCTTTCAGGGCTTTTATCAATGATTTCCTGTCCTTTTGGGAGCGGAATGGCGGTAGTACTTTTTTATAACTGTCAAAATCTCCAACATCTTTATCCTCCAGCATAAGATGCATTGCAGGAACATCACACGTCACATTCAGATTTTCTCCTCGGGCCTTTTGAATGAATGGAATTGATGAGCCTGATGAAACTGCATGCAGATGAAGCTTGCCTTTTGTGTAGGCCAGGAGTTGCATATCACGCTGCACGATTACGTCTTCTGCTACAGAGGGTATGCCGGTCAGTCCCATGGATGCGCTTACTTTTCCTTCATGTATCTGTCCCTCAGTTGTAAAACTTCGATCAAGTGGGAAATCAATAATGACTACACCCATTGGAATCACATATTCGAGTGCTCTTGTCAGCAGGCTAGTTTCAATTGGGCTTTTCCGACCGTCACTGAAGGCTATGGCACCGATGGACACCATATCCATCATCTCTGTTAAATCCTTTCCGGCAAGTTCTTGTGAAACTGCACCAACAGGATAAAGATGTATAGGAAGAGATTCATTCAACTGCTGTATATATTCAATTTCAATTCTACTCTGTATAGGTGGATTGTTCCTTGGAAAAGTTGCAAGTGAAGTATAACCACCTGCCCGTGCGGCATTCCCGATTGAAACAAATGTTTCACGATACTCATATCCCGGCTGACCCGGTTGAGCTCCGATATCGATCCATCCGGGTGAGACATGCAGATCATCAGATTCGATGATTTTTGCTTTATCATCCGAAATCGATTTGGCTATGTTGATGATTTTTCCATTTTCAATCAGGATGTCCCTCTTGACAGGTTCTTGTCCCTGATTGATGATGGTCGCTTTTTTGAGTAATACTTTCATGTCGCTTTTTTCTCACCGCAAATTTCGCAGAATAAAATAAATTATTTATTTCCTTCCCGCAACATTTACTTCGTAATGACAGGATCATTGCTGCGCTCGAATTGCTTTTTGCTAATTGCCTATTTATTTTTTTGCCTATTGTCTATTGCTTATTGCCAATTGCCAATTGCCAATTGTCCCATTGCCGCAAATTGCGCTAATTCAAGCTAATTTTTACTGAATACTGAATACTGATTACTGATTACTTCTTACTGATTACCTGTTTTTCCACAACCTGATCAAAGCGATTTCCATCCCGATGAAAATTAAACTGAGGATAATACACCATTTCCACATCTGCTTACCCTGGCGTGTATCTTCAATCAACTGTGTAAAATCAGTTTTCTCATCATCAGACCATACTTTCAGCATTTTATTTTTAGCCAGTTCCTCTACATTCGTCAATGTCAGATCTGATTCTCTCCGGTCATAATTGAATGCAAGTGATGCTATCAGCGAATCACTTTGTATTACTTTGTAAAACCCGGCTTCTTTCACCTGTCCCTGCACATCAAGAAGAATTTTTGAGCCTAATGCTGAAATCCCCGGAATAAATTGAGCCGGCCCTGTAACCTGAATATCCTTGTCAATATTTATTTTAGATTTATCCAAAGATATCAATTGATCTTTGCCAATGGTATAAGCAAGATTTTGTTCGTCAGAAGAATAGATGGCCATCTTATAGAGCAATGGAACGAATACTTCCGGCTGTAAAGAAAGATCGTTTATTTTCTGATCGAGTGGTGCTGTAACTACACAAAACGCACCTTTACCCGGCGTGTAAAATGTAATGAGATCACCTCCATCCCTGAAGGATAATAATGACTGGCCCCTGCTGCCCGAACCTTCGATCGGAAATGAAGCACTTACTTTGGGCAATCTCATGTTAGACCTCGTCCTGCTGAATACATCATGATAGACAAACGCTTCTGTATTGATCTTGCCGACTTGTCTCTCTTGTTGCGCAAAGGGTTGAAACTTGCCTGCACCCATCATTGTCATCAGTGAATTGTATGAATCAAGGGAACCTTTAGCGGAAGGGAAGAAGAGTACTTTTCCACCGTCCTGCACATACTTATGCAGTACAGATGTGAGACCGGATGAAAAAGACGGAAGTTCATTAAGGATGATCAGATCATACGTCGTCAGTGAAGCAAATTCAAGACTATTGATTGTAGACTCATCCAGAATGAAATTTTTCTGATTGGCAAATACAGCAGATACAGCTTCATTGGATGCATGGTCATTGATCGACAGTATTTTTAGATTCTGCTCTACATAAAAGGTCAGAAAGTAAGTATCATCAAATGTCACCGGGAAATCACTGATCCTGATCGCAAGTTCATGCCAACCGGTAGAAAGAACTGTAATATTGGAGGTATCGATTTTTATTTTACCACCGGCTATGTCCACAGAGCCTTCAGGTCTTTCTTGTCCATCGAGGGATACAGTGACACGCACATTGTCTGCATCTTCTCCGGTGTAATTGTGAATAGAGAAAAGAAGCGGGGCTGTCTGATTGAGTGTCTGGAGAGGTGATTCAAACCATGCACTATCAACGGCTATGTTTTTTTCCTGGACACTTTTCAGTGGCAGCAGGTTGAGTGGGTATAAAGAATCTACTATAGTAAAATCCGTTATGGATTTTTGGAAATCTGAAATGATCCATGCAACAGGTGCTCCATCTTCACGTGCGAATGATTGTTTTTGTCTGCCTGTGACTATGGACAAAGGTTTAACCTCTGGTGTGAATTCCATTTCTTCCAGTCTGAGCAAAGCCTCATCCCTGCTGATCCAAAGGTTCTGTGAGGGAGACAATTCATGCCCCAGGATCTGGAAGTGATCTTCCTGACCATATCCCATGATGATTTCTTTAGCTTTTTGACGGGAGCGGTCGAAGAGAGAGAGGTCCTGACCAAAGGACTGCATGGAATATGAATTATCAACAAAAATGCTGATATCGCGAATACCTTCTTTTTGGGCCTCATTGATGGGAATATAGGGCTGGGCAAAAGCCAGGATCATGAACGCAAAAGCCAAAAGCCTTGAAAGGAGGATTAAAAGATTCCGGAGCCGGTTTCGGGCGGAGGTCTCTTCTTTTACTTCACGAAGGAATCGTAAGCTGCTGAAATATATCTTCTTATACCGCCTGAAATAGAAAAGATGCAGTACAATAGGGATGGAAAGTGCTGTTAATGCCCAGAGAAAAGGAGGATATAAAAACTGCATCGTGGCGCCAAAGATATCTACAAGAATCAATTGAAATAGAAAAGCCTGCACACACACTGGAATGCAGGCTTTTGTCAGAGGGTAAAACGGTGAAAAACAGGAAAAATTTTAGGCTCTACATTTAAAAGGGGGCTAAAGCCCCTATGATGCTTTTTTCAATCTCCCTGGCCTAAAGGCCAGGGCAATTAAAAGGAAAGGCAATTAAAGGAGAACATTCAATTGCCCTGAACATTCAAATACCCCGGACTTTAATTACCCCGGACTTTAATTGCCCGGACTTCAATTGCCCTGAACTTCAATTGCCCCGGATTTCAATTGCCCCGGACTTTAGTCCGGGGTCAAAGAGAAGGGATAATTTTTCCTTAGATATAAATAAAAAAGCCGGCTTGTGGAGGCCGGCTTTTTAAACGTTTTAATGAATATTAATTCTTCATGACTCTTGCAGTCGCGATGAGCTTGCCTTGTTTGTCATAAGCGCCGATCATATAGATACCGGATGCATAACCGCTGACATTCATCATGGCGATATCCTGGTTATCCGCATTCATATCCAGGACCCTTTGTCCCAAAATATTGAATAATCTGAAATGAACAGCTTCACCCGGATTTCGGATGTAGAGTATCTGATCCACAGGGTTTGGCGAAATTTCCAAAGTCTTAATACTTGGTGTAAACAGACCATCACATATTTCCGTACTCGGTTCAAAACGGAGGTTATCAAGCAGATAAGTCACTTCGTCCGGAGCTTCTACACCTCCATTCGGGAAGATGCATACACGCCTGTGGTCTGAACATACCTCTGAGGAGAAATCAGCTGTAAGCGTTTCCCAACTTCCGGCAACAGTATTATTCACCCAGACTTCTTTTGCCGGACTGGAACCGCCTTCAAGTTTTAACAGGAAGGGCACACCAGCTGCTGGACTATTGACATCCACTTTAAATATATTGAATGGAGAGAGATCAATACTGCCTCCAAAATCAACACATAGTGCTGCAAAAGAATCATGGGCAGGATCAAGATAAGCACCTACTTTTTCAGAATGATCTGCAGCATCGGGATTCGGATTGTCCATGATCATGATTCTGTCTGCACCCGCACCAAATGGATAATTACGCTGGCATTCAAAATCATTGACCATATTAATATTCGGGTCGGGTACGACACCTACACATGAGCATACGACCTCGCTGAGTTTTAAAGCTGCATACGATCTGGGACTGAAAAACCATAATGCCGTATCGATATATCTGTTTGCTTTATCAAGTGACATATCCGGATTAGTAGAAAGTGCTACCTGATGAATAGACAGGGTAGGATTGAGCGGATAAGGACGTGTCTTCCAGAATGTAGAATCCCAATATTCCCATGGACCAGTTTGTGGGCCAGGAAGGTTGATAGGCCAAAGATGTTCCTGACCAAAACCATTAGCATCATTCCGGATAGCCTCAGAGACCGGATCATCATACGTACGTTTTTTCAACGGATCATTGATGCCCAGTTCATTGGCCTTTCTAAGCATGCAAGCTGAACCTGCAATATTGACAACAAATATTCCGGTGCCTGCTCCCGCAAATACAGGAAGATCACAATTGATCTCACCTGTGATCGGATCAACACCATAAGGTGTAGTAGGATGTGTCACTGTTCCTGCAGCAACTAATGGAACTGAATTGCCATCATCCATCCAGGAAGAATCACCTACAGCACCATCGAGTCCGAATACAAATTGAAAATCATCTCTGTAACCGACGTGATTAGGAATATTGATTGCACCCGCTTTGATACCATGTAGATCCCCAACAAGATTTGTGTCGATAAATGGAACTCCAGTCACTGGATCTCTGAACTTGTCTATATAGATTTCCTGCTGTGAAAGCACTGCGGCATTGAAACCAACAAAGCCACCGGTACCTACACCGAATATCGCTACTCTGTCCGGGTCAATCTTGTATGGATTGCCAAAATCAAGCACTGTCTTATTCATATAGCGGATGAAGGCATACATGTCCTGGATCGATCGGTAAGCAGCATTGATGATGGTTGAACGGCGAACAATATCAGTAGCTGCAACTGGATTCCAGCCTTTACGATATTGGATGGCAGCAGCGACATAGCCTTGTTTTGCCAGTCTTTCGCAGATCTGCACATTAGCGTAGTCATCTTTGTCTCCTGTCGGAGCTACAAAACCTCTGGGTAAAAATGTCCCTGTATGCAGGATCACTGCCAGTGGACGTGAAGTACATGTGTCACCTGCAGGCAAATAAAGATCATATCGAAGTGTATCTGCAGCAGGAGCACCTGTGACCACCGTGATATTTACACTGTAGATCTGATCACTGATCTTTGTTACTTCAGTAAAAACCGGATCAATATATCGAACCGGAGGTATTACTTTTTCCATTCGAAGATTATCTAACAGATAGGTGGCAGCGTCAGGAGAATCGACACCTCCATTTGGGAAAAGACATACACGTGTATGGTCTGCAGTTGCCTGCGAAGAGAAATCAGCAGTGAGTGTCTCCCAGTTACCGGCAGTTGTGGTATTCGTCCAGAATTCATATCCGGGACTTGTTCCTCCCTCAAGTTTTAAAAGGAAAGGAACATTTGCAGCAGGGCTATTGACATCTACCTTAAACTGATTGAAAGTTGATAAATCAAAGCTGCTATTGAAGTTAACGCATAAAGCGGCAAAGGAATCATGGATCGGATCACTATAGGCAGCTACTTTCTCTGTGCTATTTTTAGGATCAGGGTCAGGATTGTCCATAATCATCAATCTGTCGTTACCAGCGCCGAAACCGTAATTGCGTTGGCATTCAAAATCATTTATCATGGCAATGGTTGGATCTGGTACCACCCCTACGCATGAACAAACTATCTCGCTGAGTTTTAAGGCAGCAAAAGCTCTTGGACTAAAGAACCACATTGCTGTGTCTATATAGTGGTTAGCTTTCTCAATCGACATATCAGGATTCGTAGAAAGAGCAACCTGATGGATAGATAGTGTTGGATTGAGTGGGTATGGACGTGTTTTCCAGAATGTAGAATCCCAATATTCCCAAGGTCCTGTCTGTGGGCCGGGAAGGTTGATTGGCCAAAGATGTTCCTGACCAAAGCCATTCGCCTCACTGCGTATTGCATTAGAGACAGCATCCGTGTAGGGTAATTTATTTAAGGGATCATTGATGCCGAGTGCATTGGCTTTCTTCATCATGCATGCGGAGCCACCAATATTGACAACAAAAATACCTGTACCGGCGCCAGCAAATACCGGCAGTTCACAATTGATCTCACCTGTTATAGGATCAATTCCATATGGAGTGGTAGGATGCGTAACCGTTCCTGCTGCAACAAGCGGAACCGAATTGCCGTCTTCCATCCATGAAGAATCACCTACAGCACCGTCGAGTCCGAATACAAATTGAAAATCATCTCTGTAACCGACATGATTAGGAATATTGATAGCACCCGCTTTGATACCATGCAGATCCCCAACAAGATTGGTGTCGATAAAAGGAACACCGGTTACAGGATCCCTGAACTTGTCGATATAGATTTCTTGTTGCGAAAGAACAGCAGCATTGAAACCAACAAAACCACCTGTGCCTATGCCGAATATGGCTACGCGGTTAGGATCAATATTGTAAGGATTGCCGAAATCAACAACTGTCTTATTCATATACCGGATAAAGGCATACATGTCCTGGATGGAACGATAAGCGGCATTGATGATGGTCGAGCGTCGGACTATATCTGTGGCAGCTACCGGATTCCAGCCCTTACGGTATTGGATAGCAGCAGCTACATAGCCTTGCCTTGCCAGTCTTTCGCATACCTGAACATTAGCGTAGTCATTTTTATCACCTGTAGGGGCGACAAAACCACGTGGTAAAAATGTACCCGTATGTAATACAACAGCAAGAGGACGAGCAGTACAATTATCGCCTGCCGGCATGTAGAGATCGAATCTCAGGGTATCGGCTGCCGGAGTACCTGTGACTACAGTGACATTGATACTGTAGACCTGGTTTTCGATTTTCACCACATCTGTAAAAACCTCATCCAGATACCGAGTCCCTTGAGCGGACAGCATTTGAACGAGTAATGTAATGAAAGTCAATAGTGTAAATATTTTTCTCATATTCAACAGTTTTGGTTTGTTAAGACTTAGATTCATAAAGGAAAGAAATATATGCAAGACGTCCTACACGCGGACCACCATATGTCTGGAATTGTTTTTTATTCAGCAAATTAGATGCTCCTAATTTTATCGTTAGTCCTAATCGCTCAGCTTCCCAGTTGACCTGAGCATCAAACAGATCATAGGTGGGTATCTCTCCTGTAAACTGTGGCGAGCCTTCGAAAAGGAATCCTTCAATCCATTTGTAATTGATGTTGAACCCAACATTTTTTATCTGGCTACCAAATATATTGATGGGCATATTCTGGCCTGAAAGTCCTACGTTAAATTTATTTTCCGGTGTATTAAATGCGGGAATGATAGGATCTTCTGTTCCTTTTTTATTGAGAACGTTCCAGGAGTAATTACCTGAAAGACTATAGTAAGTGCCCATGAAATAATTGCCGCCTATGTTGAAGCCCTGAGTGGTCACTTGTGTCTGTGCATTGGAAGCCACGCGGTAAACCCGGGTACCAACGGGGAAATTAATGGCATTGAAACCTGAGCGGATACCTATTTTATAGCCAATAAAATCTTTGTACCAGCTATAATAGTACCCCGCATCCAAATAAAGTTTTTGAAAAAGCATAGTGCGATAACCCACTTCTATTGATTTTACTTTTTCCGGTTGGATCGCAGGTTCATCAAAAGATACTAAGGTGTCCCGGTTGAGTGTATTTAGATAATCAATAAATGAAGCAGGTGTGTATAGATTTTTATACCCTGTTATATTTCCAAGGAGCTGTGCTCTGCCTACATCAAGATTGAGGTATTGATCAGAAAGTGTGGGATTGCGCACTGCTGAAGAAAAGGAAAGTCTAAACGTATTGTTGAAATTAGGTGTGAAAACGAACGATGCAGCAGGGGATAGCACCATGTCAAAATTCTCATTTTTGTCCAACCGGACAGTTGCATTCATCTTAAGCTTTGTAGGAATAAGTTTCTTGTCGATGCCTCCATAAATCCCAAATTCGCGATTCGTAATTTTCACACCCATCGTATCACTGAAAATAGTGCCTCTTGAATCCGGATTGTATTGTCGGTAATTACCACCTACCGTAATACCGGCAAACCTCGTATCGATAAGGTATTCACCCTGAACATGTACTAGTCCTGATTTATCATAAAATCTCGTGCCTGGATTATTAGGATCATTTGAGAAATTGTGCGTGATGATAGTAAACATAGAATCGAAACGTGCCGTACCAGGCTCGAAGAATGGGAAGTTTGGTTTATTCGGAGATTTTTTATTGGCATATACCTGAGCATCGGCGTGTAGCATTGTAAGCAGTCCAATATTTTGCTGAAGAACGCTGTCCTGTTGTTGAAATTTGAAAGGAAAACCAGAAGGGTAACCTTCAAGCTTTTTTACTTGTTGTTTATTGTAGGTTTGCCAGTATTGGATATAATCTGTGTTCCAGTCATCATTTGATTTAGCAGAGGATTGTAGGCGAAGAGCTGTGGCATAGGCGTCAAAAGTTTTACCTGCATCTTCCTGGGTGATATAAGCCCTGAGGAAGAATTTTTTATCCTGTTTAATCTCCAGTTTTCCCTGCCAGAAAAAGATATCATCTAACCTGAACCTGTTTTCACCCTGATAAACGGTAGTGCCCGAACCAAAGTTATAGCCACCATTGATTTGGATATCCGGCGTGATTTTATAAAACAGGCCTACATTTCCTTTATAGTTTTCAGTATTATAATTAACGAGATCAGTTTCAGCATAGCCTCGTCTGTTAAAATTTAACAGTCCCGGATAATCAATGCGTTCGATACTGCCGGTGAATGCCTGGCCAGATACTTGCTCATCACCATACACATTGACAGCATCATATCCTCCGGGATTGGTTTCATCAGTTTCGGATTGAGAGGTAGGCGCAATATTTGTAGCTTCCCAATCATGAGCCCGCATATAGGCTCCATTGATTTTAAAGGCAAATTTGTCCTGGCCTCTGGCGTTTTTAAAAACTTTTGCAAAACGCAGTTCGCCTTTAAAAAGGTCTCTTTCACCTACCTTGATATCTGCTGAAAAACCGGGATGTAAAAAAGGATCCTTGGTCTGAATATCAATGACACCGTTGAAAGCGTTCGGGCCATAAAAAGCCGAACTTGCTCCTTGTATCAGGTCTACCTTAAGCACATCGAGCTCAGGAGCGCCAAGAAAATTTCCAAGCGAAAAATTAAGACCCGGTGATTGGTTATCTACTCCATCAATGATCTGAAGTGAACGGACAGGACTTGTACTGTTGAACCCTCTTGTATTGATGACGGTGAATCCCATGCTGGCTGTAGTCAGATCTACTCCTTTGAGCGATCCCAGTCCTTCATAAAAATCATTGGATGTCGTTTGTTTTATGGCCAGCAGGTCAATAGATTCAATGGTGAGTGGAGATTCTCTCCGCTTGTCAGAGATCCTGCTACCGACCACATTGATGGTCTCGAAAAGAATGGGGGAGGACTCCAGTTCAATCTTTATTTTTTCTTTCGGATCAGTGACCACGTAAGTCACTGTTTGGTATCCGGTCAGGACAAATTCAAGGGTTACAGGGATCTGACTGACTTTGATCTGGAAAGAACCATCCCATTCTGTAGCTGTACCTGTTAATGTTCCGGATATGACGACATTCGCGCCGATCATTGCCTCACCCGTACTCTTATCGATCACCTCCCCGCGAAGGATTTCCTGAGCATTCATATGGTGAAAGCATAAGAAAAAGAGGACACATACCATGAAGGTGGATTTCATCATTCTTGTCATGCAGGAGTTGAGTTAGTGCTTGAAAAATATGTATTTCTACCGATCAGGCAAAGCATAAATATTTTTGAATTGGAAATCGGGAGCAAGGTGTATGCGTATGTATAAAATGGTACTTATGATGAAGCAAGGATCGAATAAGCTATATCGGAATTGAAAGTTTAAAGTTTTCTTTCAATCCGGATGATTAGCGTATTAAATCAGCCTTTTATTGATTCAGCCTTTATTCTATAGGATCAACCCAAAATGCCGGGCATGAGAAAGGTAAGATTAATTTTGCATTCAGGGTATATCTTGAGAATTACGTTCTGAAATAGATTTTTGTAATAAAAAAGCAGAGAGCATAGGGCATAGGGCAAAGAGCAAAGAGCAAAGGGGTCGTACACGAATGTTTTATCTACTTAATCATTTAAGACTTATGAGTAACCTGAGAAGCAACGTATATACATCGAATTAGACAACTTGGAATAGGAAATAAAAGTTAAGAAGTGGAAAATTTAAAGTCCCCTTCAGGGGATTTAGGGGCAAAACCCGATATTCATATCGTCTCCTTTGGAGTACCTTATCCCGCCAATTATGGAGGTGCTATCGACGTATGGAACAGGGTCAGGGCTCTTCATCATCAAGGCCTGAATATAATGCTTCACTGTTTTGTATATGGTTCGTTCAAACCTCATGACGCCATCTCAGAAGTAGTGAATGAGGTCCATTATTATCCCCGGATAGCCTGGCCTGCGATACTATCACCAGGTCAGCCGTATATCGTTGCTTCAAGGAAAAATCCATTGCTCCTGGCGCGATTAAGAAAAGATAATGCACCTATCCTTTTTGAGGGGATTCATACCACAGGATATGTCGATCAATTGAAGGGCAGGAAACTGTTATTGAGAGCGCACAACATCGAACATCAGTATTATGCAGGCCTGGCAAGGGATAGTCAACGGTTTGCGTATTTGTTTTTTCAACGAGAAGCACTGGCGCTGGAGCGTTATGAAAACAATAAAGCAAGATCTTTTGACACCGTCTTTGCGATATCCACAGAGGATAAAGCGTGGTTTGACGCGAAAGGAAGTAATTGTGTTTTTTTACCGGTTTTTCATGGTTTTGAAACCTTAAATGTTGTCTCAGGACGGGGTAAGTACCTTCTTTACCAGGGAGATCTTTCCGTTGAAATGAATCAGAAATCCCTGCTTGAAGTTCTTAAAAGCATTCCACAAGAGGATAATTACCCCATGATAGTAGCCGGAAGGTCGGGAGATCAGGGTTTTGAACAAAAACTGATGAAATATCCCAACATTCAGCGGGAGATTGATGTTTCAAGTGATCGAATGTCAGAATTGATCCGGGGTGCACAGGTTATCATCATTCATAGCAGGCATCCGGCGGGCATGAAAGTGAAGATTTTTCCGGCGTTATATCAGGGAAGATTTATTGCAGCTAATGAAAACAGCTTAACACATACTTATCTGGATAAAGCGTTGCATATTTACCCTCTCGTTCAAAATTTGGGTTCCCTATTAAAAAAGCTCTGGCCACTGGAGTTTTCTTCAGCCCAATATACCGAACGCGCGTCAATTCTTTCTCACCTTCCTTCTGACCGGGAAAAAGCGAAGGAAATCATAAAATACTTGTGACCACAATGCCGCATTTGAGCCATATCGAAAATGATTATGCAGGATTGATTCAGGATGACTCCTTGTCTCCCGGCCTTATCGTTATCCGGGATAAAGTGATGCAGGGAAGCAGAATCTCAGATGAAGAAGCATTGCAACTTTTTGAAGAAGCCCCATTACCATTTCTCAGCTTGCTGGCAGATACTGTCCGCACCAGGTTGAATGGCAATAAGACTTTTTTTAATCGCAATTTCCATATCGAACCAACGAATGTCTGTATTTACGATTGTAAATTTTGTTCGTATTCGAGATTGATCAAGCACCGTGGAGAAGGATGGGAGTATTCGATGGATGAGATGTTGGATATCGTTAAAAAATATGATGGACAGCCTGTCACCGAAGTACATATTGTCGGCGGTGTGATGCCTCAGTATGATCTTGATTTCTATTGTACCCTATTCAGAAAAATAAAAGACTATCGTCCTGATCTGCACGTCAAAGCACTGACTCCGGTGGAGTATCATTATATTTTCAAAAAGGCTAAGGTGACATATGAAGAAGGGATGAAAAGAATTCTTGAATCAGGTGTTGATAGTATACCTGGTGGTGGTGCTGAAATATTTCATCCGGAGATCAGGGAGCAGATTGCTGCCGACAAGTGTAATGCAGATCAGTGGTTGCGTATTCATGAAATCTGGCATGAGCTGGGAAAGAAATCAAATGCCACAATTTTATACGGACACATTGAAAAATACTGGCATCGTGTAGATCACATGCGACGTCTTCGCGACCTTCAGGATCGTACGGGAGGTTTCCAGACATTTATACCATTGAAATTTAGAAATAAGGATAATCAAATGTCTCACCTTGATGAGTCGACTGTGATTGAGGATTTGAAAAATTATGCAGTGAGCCGGATCTATCTTGACAATTTTCCACACGTCAAAGCGTACTGGCCGATGCTGGGCAGATCAATGGCGCAGGTAGCCATGAGCTTTGGCGTAGATGATCTCGATGGTACAATAGATGATACCACTAAGATCTATAGTATGGCTGGTGCTGAAGAACAGAAGCCGTCGATGAGTACTTATGATCTGGTGACGCTGATTAAAAATGCGGGGCGTACACCGATCGAAAGAGATACATTATATAACGAATTGAAAGACTGGAGTGATCATTCGTTTGATGAGGACACAGCCTATCGTGGTTATGTGGAGCTGCCCATATTGAATTGAAACTTACATTATGAAATATCGTATTGCCCTTGTTGATTATCTCAACGCATTGCCATTTTCTGAGGGATTGAGATTGAGCGGACTTGAAGAAGAGATGGAAATACATCGCGTCAATCCTGCGGAGTGTGCTGTATTGTTCCAAAAGGAACTTGTGGATATTAGCTTGTGTCCTGTCGGTGCATTGGAAGATATGCCTGTGCATGATGTGGTAGGCGAATATTGTATTGGTGCTGACGGAGATGTAGAGACAGTAGTGTTACTGAGTCATGTGCCGATACATAAAATAGAAAAGGTGAGATTGGATGAACATTCAAGGACATCGAATAAACTTGTTCAGATATTAGCTGACAGGTATTGGCAGACCAACTGGAAATACTATTTTGATGAAAATGAAAAACAGCCATTGTCGTGCGTGATGATTGGTGACAAAGTATTTGCCCAAAAGAAAAACTATCCGTTCCGCAATGATTTGGCTGGTGAATGGAAAGCGATGACGGGTCTGCCCATGGTTTTTGCGGTGTGGATTGCGAAGCCTGGTATACCACCTGAGATTATTCAGAAGTTGGACGATGCATTCAGGCTTGGACTTGATTTTATACGTTCACCAGAATGTTTGTTGCCCGAGGCACAAAAAAAATATTTGTTGAATAATATTTCATATCCATTTGACCGGCGTAAGAAAGAGGCAATGCAATTGTATTTGCAGTATGCGGATTCACTTGTGTCTACACCGAGTGCGTGAGTCTTCTGCCCCTAAATCCCCTAAAGGGGACTTGAATAAATAATATATTTCAAAATGAGTAATCGAAGTAGTATAATCAATTTTATTCATGACAAAAATGTCCCCTTTGGGGGAATTAGGGGCAAATGTTAATCGAAGCCTTTCCATATGGACTCCATCCGAATGACCTTGAGGTTGTCTATACTGAGTTGCGCAGAGGTAGGGTAGGTATAGTTCCGACAGATTCGGTATATGCATTTTGTTGTTTGTCAGATCAGAAGGCCGGATTTGAATCGATCTGTGCACTGAAACATATTGATCCGAAAGATGCATTGATGAGTATTGTCTGCAAAGACATGAGTCAGGCATCAGAATATTTCATTCAGTGGCCTACACCGGTATTCAGAATGCTCAATAAGAATCTGCCCGGACCATTTACCTTTATCCTTCAGTCCGGACATCGTGCACCTTCTTTTCTTAAAAACAAAAGAAAAACGCTGGGCTTGCGTATTCCTCAGCATCCGGTGATCAGTGCAATCATGACTAAAATGGATATGCCTTTGATCGTAAGTTCTGTCCTCAATGATGATGATATAGGAGAGTATTTTACGGATTCGGAGTTGCTGATCAGTCGCTATGAAAAACAGGTTGGCTTTATTGTCATCGATGAAGGCTGTATCCAGGAGGCATCAACCGTAGTGGATCTGACCGGTGATGAACCGTTGATCATAAGACAGAGTACACATGAACTGAAACAGTAGCAGTGGCAGTAGCAGCAACAACAGTTGCAGCAGTTGCAGTTTCAACGGGCAATAAGCAATAGGCAAAGTGCAATGAAAAACAAATCTTAATTAATCTTAATTTTTTCCTTTTAGATGCTTCGACCTGGTAAACTCATCCCGGTGCTATAGTTCGACCTGCTTGAACTCAACCTAGTGCTATGGTTCGACTTGCTATACTCAACCTTGTGCTATGGTTCGACCTGCTATTACTCATCCTTGTGCTATGGTTCGACCTGCTATTACTCATCCTTGTGCTACAGCTCACCAACCGCAGCTCACCAACCGCAGTTCACCAACCGCAGCTCAGTAACCGTCTGCGTCCTCTTTTTTTATATGACCAGGAAAACCAGGTAGGCAATTACACTTGTTGCGAATCCGATCATCAGAACATTGTATGCGTATGACAGTAGATTGTATTTCCTTTTCAGGACAATTCCCTGGTTGTGCAAGTCGATTATCATCTGATTGTACATTTCATCTCCTGATTTTATAAGTTCATTCATCTTTTGCACATACTCTTCCTGGGTATAATTAGCTATCACCCCAAAAAATAACAAACTTGATTTTTGGGATATACTATTAGGGTCCCACTTATTGATCAATTTAGGCCGGGCAGCCTGAATAGCCAGCACCATCGAAATAAGACAAGTGAGCAGTATAAATGCTAATGGAATACTAAGCTGGAATCCATACTGACTGAGTTTGTCAGACGCTGCCGTAAATCCGGTGAGCGCGACCAAACCCGAAATAATCATTGTGCTCACACTGATGATGATATTGGCTTTATAATCTGCGACCTGAATAAGCTTACTTTGATGGGAATAGGTCACTCTGAACAGAGTTTCTTTTCCACGACCGGTTTGTTTTGAGTTTTTCCCTTCTTCTTCCATTGATCAAAAGTATCTTTTTTGGTTTATAACAGCCTTATTCTATTATTTTCTTACGCTCTTACTTTCTTACTCTCTTACTGTTTCATATTAAACTACTGACTAGGAAGAAAGCCATCAGATAAATCCACATCACATCGATAAAGTGCCAATACCAGGCTGTGTGTTTAAGTTTTGTCTTTTGTTCGTCATTCAAAAAATATAAAACCGAATTTCCCTCTTTGCGTGAAACATAGAGAGGTAATAAAATCCTGATAAGGAATGGTATCCCGGCAACAACATGCAGAAAGTGTAAAATGGATATAGCGTACAGATAACCGTGCCCTCCGGAAGAACCCGGTGTAATCTGTTGCCCTAAAAGATGATTCCAGGCGATGGTTTGAAGTAATAAGAATAATAATGTCGCCGCGATAGTTAAAAGACCCCATTTCAGGATTTGGTTTTCGTCCTTTTGATTAAAGAACTTACGGCATTTCTGAATACAAAAACTGCTGGACATCAGGATCAAGGTATTGAAGACAAAAAGCCAGGGTACCCTGATGCTCTCCATGCCCTTATCTATGCGGGAATACAGATAAGCTATGCTCAAAGCGCTGAAAAGTGCAGTGATGCCGATGAGTAGCAGCACCATGATGATGGATGATGGTGGTACTGAATAGGCCCTCTGATTGTATGATTTGTTCATAACAAATAACTGCGAAGCAGTGTTAATATCAAGTATTAAGCAATAGCCGACAAATAAATAGTGTAGTTTACCTTAATTTTGATAAGGTTTTGATGAAACGAAGTTATATTTTCCGAGTGATACCTTTTTTGAACCACTTAGGAACTTAAGGCCACTTAGGAAGTCACTTAGAAAATATAGAGCAACTAGGCCTAACCATAAAAGTCTAATTCTTTGTGAAAATAAAAGTGTAAGATTTTTTGAAGTCTATAAGTTTCATAGAGCCAACTTGAAGAGCTATAGAAAATTGGAATCGAATTTCTAAGTGACTTCTTAAGCTAACTAAGTACCTAAGTGGTAAAAAGGAAAAATGAAATTATCGGAATGAAAAATATTAAATACATCCTTATTCTTTTTTTAACGCTGTACATATTCCGTGTTCAGGCACAGGAACGATTTGATATAAGTGTCAAAGTAGGAGCAGAAGAAAGGACAATGCCTTGGACAGGTGGATATAATGCACCGCAATTCTCAAATATTGATCTCAATCGCGATGGCATCACAGATATGATCAGTTTCGACAGGCAGGGAGACATTTTGATACCCTATATTCATTTGCCTGCGTCAGGAAGGTGGATTGTAGATTGGTCATATAAATCAGATTTTCCTAAGCTCGTCGATTGGGTGTTGATCGTGGATTATAATCATGATGGTGTGGAGGATTTATTTACAAGTTCATCAGAGGCGGGTATTGCAGGCATTTCAGTGTATAAAGGTTCATATGATAATGGTCATTGGGCATTTGTGCTTCAGTATGACAGGGACAAAGATTATCTCCAGATACCTGTCCAGAACTTCCTCACCAATCTATATGTGTCATGGGATGACATACCTGCAGTCACTGATATCGATGGTGATGGTGATATGGATATACTTGCATTTGAGCCTGGTGGCAGCTATATCAATTATTATATCAATCAGTCGATTGAAAATGGATGGAGTCGTGATTCTATCAGGTACAAATTGGATGATTTATGTTGGGGAAAAATTCTGGAGAATGAGCTTAACCAGGAAGTTTATCTGAGTGACAATCCTGAAGTTTGTTCTGATGGACATTTTACGGGCGAGGATCCGATTGTACCACGACATTCCGGGAGTACAACACTGGCTCTTGATGTAGATGCGGACGGAGATAAGGATATTTTTATAGGTGATATTTCTTCAAGACATATTGTGTTTGGATTGAATGGACTGAATGCTCAGGAATCGTGGATCGTGGATCAGGATGCTACATTTCCATCACAGGATACGGTGATTGACATGCCTTATTTTCTGGGGACTTTTAGTGTTCAGATGGATGATGATCCGGAGCCTGAGTTGTTGGTTGCTGTGAATAGCAGATCATTGACTGAAGACAGAAAAAGTGTGTGGCGATATGATGATGATCCTTCTCCGGGGCCTTTAACTTATAAGCTTACAGAAAAAGGAGTTTTTCAGAATCAGATGATCGACCTTGGTTCTAACAGCAGGCCGGTGGTTGCTGATATTGATGGTGATGGGCTGCAGGATTTATTGATTGGAGGATACCATTATACAGATGGCCCGACAACAAGAATTCCTTCGATTTGGTATTTCCGCAACATCGGTACTCTTCAGCTCCCTCATTTTGATTTGCAGACAGATGACTTTTTAGGCATGAGTCAATTTGCAGGCCTCCCAACATTTGATTTCGCTCCTGCATTTGGAGATATTGATGGGAATGGGACTATCGATTTGATCGTAGGTGAACAGAATGGAAAGTTATTTTTTTATAAAAACAATTCGTCTCAGGGTCAGCCGATGAGTTTTGAGCCTCCTGTGTATCCATATATGAATATAAGTGTGGGCGTATCATCAGCTCCGCAAATTGCAGATATCAATGGAGATGGTTTTGGTGATCTGGTCATTGGCGAGCGCACCGGCAATGTTGATGTTAATGGACGCTGCAGCAATCTTAATTATTTTGAAAATCTTGGTACAATAGGTAATGCAGTATTTAATCCGGATCTCAATACGCCTCCGAATACGGCATGTTACGGCCGTGTACTATTTGATTTACAACCAGGCTTGCCACAATATAGTGCACCATACATTTTCGTTACAAAAGACGGCGTAGAGTTAATGGCTGGTGGAGATCCCGGAAAGGTTAATTTGTATGGAGATCTGGGAGCCGGAAAAACCGGATCGTTGACTGTTATTGAAAATGATTATGGTGGGTATGAGTTTGGTAACAGGAGTTCGCCTGCATTAGCGGATCTTGATCATGATGGAAAATTTGAATTACTGGCGGGTAATCAGCGTGGCGGTGTAGAATTGTTTCATACTGATCTTATTGTAGGGACAACAGCGGTTGTTCAGCCATCAGATAATCCTGATAAACCTTATCAGATCATGTATTCAACAGAAGAAGGTGTGGTTGAGATTGCATGGAAAAATGGTATTCCAGGGCATCTTGAAATATTTGATGCATATGGAAGATCATTGGATGTCAAGGTTGATGAAAATAACAGTATTC
>JBATMM010000101.1:0-11957 GCA_049289835.1 Saprospiraceae bacterium
AAGAACGTCGCCTGTTCTATGTAGCCTGCAGTCGAGCTAAAGAGGACTTGCTCATCACGATGCCATCCTATGTGGCTACATACAACGGCTTTTTATCTTATCCGAGCAGGTTCCTGGTGGAAATTGATAAAGGGAAATTCCAGTATGGAGGATGAATTAAGATGCCACCTCCTGCATCATCTCCCTGATTAACACCTCAGGTGACACTTCATATTTAAATCCAACCCTCAGTGCCTGCAATCCCGCAGCACCTTGTAGCTCCTGAAGTTCAAGTCGCTCGATGTGATTATCCACATATTGAATAGATTGGAGATAGGTCAGATACTGCAGATATTCATCCGCTTCCCAATCCTGACTATACACAATGGCCAACTTACCTGGTTGCGTGAGACGTTCAGTAGTACCTTTGATATATGCTTTGTCAATTCGCTTTTTCAATATCTCGTATCGGATATTGTATGCTCCATCGACGTCAAATCTCTTTTCATCTAGCCGGAAACGAATCGCTATCGGATTACTATGGACGAGAATTAATGAAGTGATATCCAATGGCAGAGAAAGTTCTTCTTTATAAGCCTGATGAAGATTTTCCACACCACATGCGACCAACAATTGCCACAATCTCAGGTTCTTCAGATGAAGGGGATGAAAAGTTTTACCCTGCAAGAGCGATTGACCTATGTACGCGTTGAACTCTACACCATCCGTCATGTATTTTTCAAAATAATGAGGAAACATTTTTTGAGCATGACCCTGTTGTTGTGTGATGTATTCGCAAATACCCTCATTGATCATGGTGACAGATGCTTCATATTCTTTTCGTTTCTGATAGACAACACCCAGTGCCGTATCCAATGATTTACGATACCTGTTGACGAATGGAGATAAATCATCAATCGTCATAAAATAATCAAAGACCGGATCAATCTCCCGTTTGATAAAATCAAGGATCTTTACTTCATCTCCGGCCTGGATAGACTGAGTGAGGGCACGGCGATATTGATCAATACGAAAAAGAAGTTGCTGATAGATGGGTAAGCGATCATGCTTAGTCGCCTTTTGAAATACATCATCGATCAGGTTGAGCTGTTGCATCAGGTCTGCCTGTATGGATACATTGCGTGCATCAGATGATCCCCTGATATCAAACTGTCCATACAACGGATAGACATCACTGAAGCTGATATCTTCGACCTCCTCTATACGATCCACATTTCTATTGCGGAAAATATGTTCTGCCGCATCAAAAAATTTCCATGTCACCGTCGGATGAATCGACGTAAACTTATCCTGAATAATCGCCTCGAGTGCTGTCTGATGATGATCGATAGTTCGGCTCACCGCCACTGTAAACATGGGCAGCACGATTTTCAACCTGGTCGCTACCATTGAATTGAGGACACCCTGGAGAGGAGAAGTCAATTCGATAAAGGCTATGATCTGATCATTATATTTCAACGGCGCGACGATAAAACTACCTACGCCTGCATCGTACATCTTCCTGATAAAACGAGACGGTAGATTTTGTAATTCTCTGACATTGGAGATCGCGAAATAATCTCTTCGTTGGAGCAATGCTTCAATAGAATATTCACAAAAAGATTCACTGACCGTAGATTCAAGATGAGTGCCTAATAATTTACTTGGCTTTGCTGCACCATGAAGAGCTTTAATGCATGCAGAAGATTCATCAAAAGATTCAAATCCAATCTCGATCTTATCTGTGCCGAGGTAGATAGCTAATTGCTCCTGTAGTTTATTGATTGATTTCTCATTCTGGAGGGCATTACTTTCGAGTAGCAGTTGTTTCAATTCGGACAAAGATTCATCTTCAGTCTGATCAAACAATGTGATCAATGCGACGCCTTCGAATTCATATGTTCCCGGAGGTATCATTTTTTTCCATAACTCTACATCACTACTGTTATCAAGTAATAGTTGTATATCTTCCGGTGAAAGAGGAATGCGATTTTCTTTTGGTGTTATTTTACTAAACTCCCCATTGATGAGGGCCCGATAATGCCGTACGATACCATTAGATCGATCCGGAATATCAAAATAAAGTGGCCGTTTAATATTGATCGGAACTCTATGCGCCACGGCCAACAAAAAAGCACATCCGAGAATGTACACTTCACTTTCATCAAAACCCCTGAGCGTCATTTTAAAATCATCACCGGCATTGTTGATGATGGCATTCAATCTTTTTGTCTTATTGAATAGTACAGGATAGAAAGGCAGACTCGCCGCTTTCACATCATTGTTTGATAAAATATCGGGAAACATCGCAGAAAGTAAAACACTGATCTCCTCCTGATATACATCTATCAAATTGATGTCACTGATCTTATGACGTAAAGCGGGGACATGGGCTACGCTATCCAGGATGCTTTTTGCTTGTATTTGTTCTGAAGCAGTACCATTGATCAACTTATTTTCCCAAAATTCAAATACCCTTTCAAGACTAAGCCTGATATCAAAAGGCATCGGGGGAAATGTTTCTTCTTTAAAGTAGAGGTAGGTATTTTCTGCTGCCATATCCTAAGGAAATAAGCCTATATACGAGATGGATAAACATTGAGATCAAATAAGATTCCAAAAATATTGACGATCAGCGGTTTGGAGATTGGACATTAATGCCAGAATCCATCATTATATATTTTTTGAGCATGATCGTAACCCATTTTCCACCATTGGGACATCTCAGCGGGATCAAAAATGAAACTATTGTCGGTCAGTTCTTCCGGTGTATGGATCAATCTGATTTTGATGCCGCTATAACGTGACTCTGCCATACCTACACTGATATCATCTCTCGACAATTGATGTTGCATGAAATTGAATGTATTGAGCAGGAGCATGAAGGCATTTGATGAAGGAGGGGTGATCAGGGTCCGATGGCGGGGTTGTAAAACGACGACATCGATTTCGGTTGCGCCCAGATTGATGGCTTCCTGGACGGGGATAGGATTGCCAAATCCTCCATCGGCATATTCACAATTATCCTTTTTGGCGAGGCTCATAAAAGGAACGAGGTTGCATGAAATCCAGACCCAGTCTATGAAATCATCATACGTGCAATCACGGGCATATTTATATTCGATGACATTGTGTGTGAGATTGGAGACGGTGACGATCACTTGCTTACCCGAGTCCTGGATACCATTCCAATGCTCAGGGGTAAATGTCTTACGGATGAGTTTCATAAGGCTTTTACTTTCGCCGAGTGTCTTTCGTCCCTGGATAAACTGCAGGATGATTCCTTTGTGATTGAAAGAGGCTTTGAGGTGGTGATCTTGTTTGTGAATGATAAATGGACAGCTGCTGAAAATATCGTTTTGGCTGCTTGTGGTATAGGCTCTTTTGATATCATCCCATGCCTTGATAGCGATACAGGGTACAAGCAGGCTTCCGGTAGAAGAACCGACCAGGATGTCCCAGTCCATTCCTTTCTCCCTGGAGAGGAATTCTACAAGACCACCTGCCCAGGCTCCTTTGGCTCCGCCTCCCGAGATAACAAGTGCCTTCATAAGTTCATAACGTTCTTGAGTGATGAATCACAAATCATTCCAGAAACCTGGATTTACCCCGATGTTGGATAGAATAATCAAGACTAGAAGGTGGGCAGAATCATACACTTTTGAGGGATTGGCGGGACAGAAAAACAGATAGTAATAAAAAGTAAAAATGGCCGATAAGTGGTCATTTTTGTGTACCATCGTTCCACTTATAACAACGTGTGTTATCAGGCAGTTATGACAGTGTGGCACACCTAGGTGTGGCACATCTAAGTGTGGCACATTATTTTGGCGTTTTCTTGAGGCATTTATGCGGATCAATTCACCTCCCAAATAAATCCCCCCTCTTTGCGACCTTTGCACTCTTTCAACCACAAAGTCGTTATCCAAAAGGAATGAATGAAACACTAAAAGGAAAGACCGCTATCATCACCGGTAGCAGCCGGGGCATCGGTCTCGCTATCGCCAGAAAACTTGCTTCGGCCGGAGTCAACGTGGTCATCGCTGCCAAAACAACCGACCCCCATCCGAAACTTCCGGGTACCATTTACTCAGCAGCCGAAGAAATAAAAGCTGCCGGTGGCCATGCTCTCGCAGTCGTTCTGGATGTGCGAGAGGAGGAGCAAATTCAAAATGTGGTCAATGAAACCGTTTCACACTTCGGCGGAATTGATATACTCATTAATAATGCCAGTGCTATTTTCCTGGCGGGGATAGAACATACACCATCCAAACGATACGATCTGATGCATCAGATCAATGTCAGAGGTACTTATCTGATGTCACAAGCCTGCATTCCTCATCTGAAAAAATCTAATCATGCACACATTCTCACCCTATCACCTCCTGTTGATATGGATCCGAAGTGGTTTGAAAATCATACAGCCTACACGATGAGTAAATATGGAATGAGCATGGTGATGTTTGGACTTGCGGCTGAATTGAGACCCTATAAAATCGCGGCAAATGCACTTTGGCCAAAAACAACAATCGCAACAGCAGCAGTACAAAATCTGTTAGGAGGAGATGCATTGATAAAACAATCCAGATGGCCGGCTATTGTGGCTGACGCTGCGTATTATATCGTATCACAAGATCCGGCATCTGCATCAGGTCAGTTTTATAGTGATGAAGAAATATTGATTAAAAATGGAATTACAGATTTTACGGAATATGCAGTTGATCCAACGTCTGAATTAGCGCCGGATTTATTCGTAATCTCTGCCCCTACATCCCCTATGCTTCGACATACCTAACTCAACCTTGGGCTACAGCTCAGCAACCGGGGACTTTTGATATTGATTTTTACTAATAAAATTGAAGTGAAATTTTCTTTATGAAGAAAGAAAGAAAAGACAAAGATTTCGTCAAAGAACCCTATCTCGAAGGTGGCAGAGCTGCGCTTGAAGCCTTTGTCAAAAAAGAACTCCGCTATCCAAAGGAAGCGCTGGCCGCGAAGGTAGAAGGTACCGTGAGTGTCCGCTATACTGTAGACTATAAAGGGAATGTAACTGAAGCCAGCATCATTTCTCCCCTTGGACATGGTTGTGATGAAGAAGCCTTGCGTATCGTCAAAAGTCTTAAGTTTAAGGTTCCAAATGATGGAAAAATAAAATCTAAGTTCACACGCAAACTACATATACATTTCAGATTGCCTGGATCACCTGCTGTATTGCCGGCAACGAAAAATGTAGCTGTGACACCGGAAGGAACTTCATTATCTTATCAATACCAGGTAGTTGCTACTCCTGCAAAAACAAATGTTGCCCCGGCAAAAAAGAGTTCGTCTTATGAAATCAATATCACGATACCAACGAAAGACAATTAGCAATTAGCAATGGGCAATAGGCAAAAAGTAAAAAGTAAAAAGTAAAAAGTAAAAAGTAAAAAAACAATTAGCAAAAAGCAAAAACTCACTACTCACCATTCACTACTCACTACTCACTACTCACTACTCACTTATGACAACCAAAGCATTAAAAGGAGGCGAATACATCATCCGTGATTCTTCACCGTCAGAAATATTTATTCCGGAAGATTTCAATGAAGACCAGCGAATGGTGCGCCAGATGTGCAAAGACTTCGTAACCGAAATGGGGGAGAAAGCAAATGTCCTGAGCGAACAGGTAGGTCTTATGGAAAAAGCCGGTGAACTTGGTCTTCTTGGAGCGCATATTCCTGAAGCTTTTGGTGGTAATCCGTTGGACACTAATTCAAATACACTGATCGGAGAAGAACTTGGAAAAGCAGGTGGGTCATTTGATACGACTTATGCTGCGCATATCGGAATCGGTATGTTGCCTATTCTTTACTTCGGGACTGAGGAGCAAAAGAAAAAATATTTGCCGGGGCTTAGTGACGGCACACACAAAGCATCCTATTGTCTGACAGAGCCATGGTCCGGATCGGATGCATTGGGTGCACGCACCCGGGCTGATTTGTCTGCTGATCAAAAACACTACACGATCAATGGACAAAAGATGTGGATCTCTAATGCGGGGTTTGCGGATGTATTCATTGTATTTGCAAAAATCGGTGGCGAGCAATTCACAGGCTTTATCGTTGATGCTCATTCTCCAGGTATCACTCTTGGTGAAGAAGAAAAGAAACTAGGCATCAAAGGATCTTCTACCCGCCAGGTCTTTTTTGAAAATGTAGAAGTCCCGGCAGAAAATGTGCTTGGAAAAATCGGCCAGGGACATTTAATTGCTTTCAATGCACTCAACATCGGTCGATTCAAATTAGGGACGATGGCCATGGGCGGTTCAAAAAAATGTATTGATATCGCCGTGAAGTATGCCAATGAGCGTCAGCAATTTGGAGTATCGATTTCTACCTTCGGTGCTATCAAACACAAACTCGGCGAAATGGCATCACTCATTTTTGCACTTGAGTCCGCTTCGTACCGATTGTCTGATATGATGGGCCAACACAAAGATGAATCCATTGCATCAGGTGCTATTTTCGAAATGGCCATGCTGGATTCAGCTAAAGAATATGCCTCTGAATGTGCTGTCATCAAAATCGCCGGATCGGAATACCTTGATTTTATCGTTGATGAAATGTTGCAGATTCATGGCGGCAACGGTTATTCAGAAGAATATCCTGCTGCACGAGCCTATCGTGATCAACGTATCAACCGCATCTACGAGGGAACAAATGAGATCAATCGTCTCCTCCTTGTCGATCGCATCATAAAGAAAGCACTGAAAGGTGAACTCGACCTTGTCGGACCGGCATGGGCAGTGCAGAAAGAACTGATGTCGCTTCCATCTAAATCAAATGATGATAGTCCATGGGCAGCCGAGATCCAGGCCATCCAGAATTTTAAAAAATCAATGTTGCTCGTAGCCGGTGCTGCTGTCAAATACCAGATAGATGGGAAACATGATCTCAATCATGAGCAGGAAGTGGTCATGCATATCGCTGATATTTCTATTGACTGCTTCATCTCTGAATCATTATTGCTTCGTGCGCGGAAACTGGCAGAAGGCCAATACAAATATCCGGTTGAGGTCGTCAGGGCCATCACACAACTTTTCATCGGTGAAGCACAGGCCAGAATTCAAAAACATGCCAATGATGCCCTCACTGCTTTTGCCACCGGCGATGAACTGATCATCATGCTCAAGGGAGTAAAACGGTTCAACAGCTATCCACCGGTCAATACAGTTCAGGCTCGAAGAGTGATCGCAGATGACCTCATCAGGGCAAATGGATATAGTCTTGAATTTTGAAAAATCAAAAAATAACTGCCGTTAAAATTCATGGCAACGATTAAATCTATCATCATTCGACCGGAAAGAAGAGCAACTCCGATAAGAATCAGTGAGGCCAAAATCAATTCGACAGGCATAGAAGGTGATCATTATGCAAAGTCTGATGGGACACGGCAAGTGACGATCATCGCGGAAGATCAATTGGCTGAGATGACTGGTATCATTGGTTTTCAGGGCGATGCGCATGTGGCATGCAGAAGAAATATTTTGATTGAATCATTGCCAAAAGAAAATTTAAAAGGTAAATACATGGCTCTTGGAGAAGATGTAATAATAGAGATCACAGGGTACTGTACTCCTTGTCATCGGATGGAAGAAAATTTTGGTAATGGTGCGATCGATGCATTTTATCAACGGGCGGGATGGGTCGCCAGAGTAATTTCAGAAGGCTCGATATCGACTGGAGACATCGTAAAATTCGTGTAAAAAAAATTTACATAAGTAGTACAAGTAATAAAGTAGAACCATATCTTTGATAAATCAATTTGGAAAATCATTTCTATCAATATCCAAATTCGTATCAAGAAGATCAGCGCCGCAAAGCGCTGATTTTGTTTGTAGTAGCTTTAGCGATTTTCTTGACTCTTCATTTGGAATTTGAAAATTATTTTTAACTTAGAACACATTCTGATTCCAAATCCACTTTGTCATGAGAACCATCCGATACCTACTTGTATTAAGCATTATCAGTCTCTCTTTCCTTTGCCGGGGCCAATATATTCTTACACTTCATTGTTCACAGATGGATGCGTACATCGGCAAATCTTTTAATGTCAGGGTTACAGAAAGAGAAAGTGGTTGGGAAGTAGGCCGTAAAACAATTACACCGATTGACACTGCAGACTTTTCTCTGGATCTGTATGTGCTCCTTGCGCCACATAGTTATAATGTCGATTTCTATGTGGACGTGAACGATAATGGGGCTTATGATGCACCGCTGACAGATCATACCTGGCGGAGGGTGCTGATTACTCCTGACAAGGATACCATAGTGAATTTCCATCCCGGTGAGACATTTACTGACATCACTTTTCCAAATGTATTTCCATACAGTACGTACAATGCCACCTGGGGAGGTAAATGGAGGAACCTCACCTTTGGAACTACAGATAGTATCGAAGCCGGATTCAATGTGCGATGTGATAGCATTCTTGGTTTTTTCAAAACAAAAGGCGTCTTTGGAAATCCTGCTCCGGTAGAATACACTTCCTCCAATCCACGGCCTTCCAACAATACTATTATTCCGGATACTCTTCATTATGCGGTCATTCCGCCATGGTCGGGAGATATTTATTTTACGAATGGTGATCTCTATGGTGACCTTGCCTTGGCTACACTAGGATTTCATTTCAGAGGTACTGTTGGAGAAAAACAAATGCTGGGTTTGTATACAATTACAAACAGCGGAACTCAACTAGCCAATGGATATTTCTATGTTCGTGAACTCCATGTGATATCAAGTACAGGCAAATTAGTAATTGACACCGGAGATAAAAGTGATATCAGTTGTAATGGATCGAATGATGGTTTCATTTCTTTATCTGTCAGTGGTGGCACACCGGAGTACAATTATTTGTGGGCCGATTCGATGACAACACCTATGATCACTGCATTATCTCCGGGCACCTATAGTGTCACTGTTACTGATTCAGGATGCAGTACTGCTGAAGCAAATTTTGAAATTACAGAACCTGAACCGCTTGAAGTCGGGCTTGATTTTCTGACGGAGGTTAGCTGCAATGGTTCGAATGACGGCTCTATTTCAATATCAGGTGAAGGAGGCACACCGGGATACGCTTATTTGTGGTCCAATTCTTTGATGACGGCTGATATCTCTTCATTGGCAGCGGGGACATATGGTGTAACGATTACAGATTCGAATGGATGTTCAGCAACTGCCGGTTTTGATATCACTGAACCTGAACTTCTAGCAGTTCAGGCTATTATGACAAATGTCAGTTGTTATGGGGAGTGTGATGGTATAATTGACCTCAATGTCTCCGGAGGGCGCCCAGGTTATTCATTTATATGGAATACAGGGAATGCCTCAGAGGATCTCGTGGATTTATGTGATGGAATTTATTCAGTGACGATAGCTGATGAAAACGGATGTACAACGGAATATTCAGTCATTATCCTGTCACCCGCTCAGATTATTATTGATAGTATTCAGGTTATTGACGAAGTGAATAGTCAATCAAACGGTCAAATCATCGTTGGCTCTGCCATTATTCCTAATGCTCTTTATTCCATTAATAATGGTCCTTACCAACTTTTAAATATATTCATAGGACTTCCTGCTGGTGTCTATATTGTCTCCATCAAACTCCAAAATGGATGTACACTTGAAACCGAAGTTGAAATTCAAAATATCATTATAGAAAAGGTGAATGAATTAGATATACACTTCAGCTTCTATCCAAATCCTGCATCAACGGAAATTTATCTTCAGTCAGACATACCCGTTTCTGTAGAAATGCTTGATGTGACTGGCCATGTTTTAATGGAAAGCCCTATCTCCATTCAACATACCCTTCAGGTAGAAAATCTGGTTTCAGGACTATATGTACTGCGAATCTCAGATGGATATGGCACCAGCTACCGAAAGGTCATTGTGAAATAACATTAATTATTCAAAATCAAAAATCTAAATTCCAAAATCTAAATTCGTAAATTCACCCTTGCTCACCCCGATTAGAACAATCTAAATCGGATATTTATGAAACACCTTTCCATTTTCCGTTTCCTCTCCTTCATATTAGCTGGATTACTGATGACTTCCGGTCAATGGTGTATGGCAGCAACAAAGTATGTTTCCAATTCAGGGAACAATGCTAACTCAGGCAATTCACTTGCGCAGGCCTGGTTGACACTTCAATGGGCAGCTGATCATATAGGCGCTGGTGATTCAGTCTGGATAGCCAATGGAACATATGTTGGCTTTGACATGCGGACCACAGGTACTGCTGCCAATCCTATTGTTTTTATTGCGATCGGAAATAGTGCTGTGATCAATCTGCCAACCGGCACAACAGATGGGATCAATGTTGAAGATGCGGATTACATTGAAATAAACGGTGTCCGTGCGATCAATCTACCACGAAACGGTATTCGTCTCGTGTTTGCAAATCATTGTATTGTTCGAAACACGTATTGTAACAATAACCAGAAAAGAGGAATATTTACAGGCTTCACAGATGACTTGTTGCTGGAGTATAATGAATGTCTTAATTCAATCGATGAGCATGGCATCTATGTCTCCAATAGTAGTGACAGATCGATCATCCGCTATAATATCTGTCATCACAATCATGGTGGAGGGATACAGATCAATGCAGATGTCAGTCAGGGTGGTGATGGCATCGCCACTGATCCTGAGATATATGGAAATGTTCTCTATGAAAATGGTGTCGGAGGAGGAGCAGCTATAAATCTTGATGGAGCACAAAGTGCATTTATATATAACAATTTAATCTATCAGAATCACGCTACAGGTATTGCTCTTTTTCAGCAGGATGCGGCTGCTCCTTCAATAAATGCGACCATTGTGCACAATACTATAGTAAGTGCACCGGATGGACGTTGGTGTATCATCGCCGTGAATGGTTCTTCCGGAGCACAGATTTACAACAATATTATTATTCAGACCAATACATCTCCCAGTCTTCCCAGAGGCAGTATTGCCTTAGATCCGGATGCAGTGAGTGGATTTGGATCAGACTATAACATTGTCATCAACAAATTGAGCAAAATGGGTGATGGAGCTTTTGTAACGTTGAGCACATGGCAGTCTTATGGTTATGATATGCACAGTTTTCTGGCTGGGCCGCTTGCAAGTATTTTTGTTGCTCCCGGTTCAGATTATCATTTGCTTACCAATTCTCCTGCAGTGAATGCAGGTAATCTTTCTTTTTCAGCAGGTGTGACCACTGATATTGAAGGGACCAGCCGTCCGCAAGGAAATCAGGTAGATATGGGTGCATATGAATTGCAAGGACCATTGTCTATTGATACAAATCAGGCAGGTCCGACGTATGTCAAAAAACCTGATCTGCATATCGTCATCAGTCGTGAATCCATTTCATGGCCTGACGATCTGGAGGGCAATATGAATATTTTGACTATTGAAGGTAAAGTGGTGGCACATCTTGATATTTCAACTGAAGGAGAATATTCTTTTCATGATCTGATTCCGGGTATTTATGCAGCTTCAATTTATGATGCCAATGGAATACAGTGGAGTCGGTGGTTTGTGTGGGCTGGGAAGTGAGAGAAACGAGAGTGAGAGAGTGAGAGAGTGAGATAGTAAGAGAGTAAGAGAGTAAGAGAATAAGATAGTAAGATAGTAAGAGAGTAAGAGAGTAAGAGAGTAAGAGAAGTGAGAGAAGATGAAGATTCTTTTAGCTCCGTAGGAGCGACATCTCTGTAGCACGTAGTGCGAAAGAGGTTTTTGAGCTCCAGAGGAGCGGCATATTCTTGTTGTGTAAATCTAAGATGAATTGATACCGATTTAGTCAATTGATACTTATATCCACTAGCTAAAGCTAGTGGCAATTCAAGATTGATTTATTCAATCTCCCCACTAGCTAAAGCTAGTGGCAATTCAAAATTGATTTAAAAGTTGCTTGTGTACAATATCTATTTGATTCATTGAATTTTT
>JBATMM010000102.1:0-39860 GCA_049289835.1 Saprospiraceae bacterium
AGCATATACTCCTGATCTGAACTTCGTATGATTTACATTTTGCAAGGTCATTGAGGATCGCGGTGGTGTCAAGTGTTGCAAACTCCTTATATTCTGTAGTTCCAACTTCCCGCCATCTGTATGTGTAGATAATAGCGCCTTCTGAACTAGACCAGTATACAAAAGCACTTGTAAACGTAATGCCATCAAAAATTAAAGTGTCGACAGGTGGACAAGTGTTAGGTTTCAGAATATTGACGCAATAATCCTCGACTTCACCTGAAGAAAAATTTTCACACGCACCCTGGTTGATACTGAAAGGAGGGTTGAATTCTGCCATGCTGACTCTCATTCTTGTACTTCCTTCAAGCGCCGTAAAAGGGATAGCAATGCTGCTTGAAAAGAATGTATCTGTTGCTAAAAATCTCTTATCAACAAGCAGTTCATCATTATCAAATGTTCCGTCCTGGTTTACATCAAGCCATATTCTGTAATGTTCAAATAATTTTGATCCGGAAAAGCCTGGTTTTGACCATACAGGATAAGATTCCCCAGCCACATAGTCAGCATTGTTAGCATCATAAAAAGTATATCCTCCGGTCTGTCCGGAATTATTGATAAGGGAGCCGATAGTTAAGGAATCAATATAGCCATCCGTTGCATTCGCAGCAGAAGATTCGCAGTAAGTCAGATCAATGCAGCTTCCGCAGCCCTTTGTCCTGATCGTATATACATCAGAGAAACCACTTTCACTTGTATCACAACTGGTCTGAATCCTGTATTCATAAAATGAACATCCAAGGACATGATCGAGGGTTATTTCCTGAAGTGAAGTCACTACTTCCATCCATGTTGTATCTCCCTGAAGCCGCCATTGTATAAGGAAGTAATTCGCGGCAAACACGCCTGACCAGTTTAAGTAGATATTGGATGCATCTGAAAATGCAATTATATCGGAAGGTATATCGCAACAACCCTCTGTCTTGAATGCAAATGGAACCTGAAAACCAGTAGAAGTATCTGCACAAAAGGATTCAAATTCAATCACATAGTCAGTACAACCTAACAAACCTGTTAAATGAAGTGGTGTACTTACATCAAATAAAGTATCCCATTCAATGCTGCCTGTGACCTGATATCTGGCATTGACGGTAATCGTATCAAGAGGCTCCCACTGAATTGTAACCTTTGTATCTGACAATACATCTGAAGTAATATTAGAAGGAAGGGGACACTGTGAACATTCCGCCATCAAAAGCTGCATGCTATTACCTGCATTCATGTATCCACCCAGCCTGATTTCATTTACAAGTACAGGGTCTTTGACGACACCATTGAAAATATAATCTCTCACATGTTGTGCAGCTAAAGCAGGATTATCATGTGTAAGCATAGCAAAACTCATACAGGGGGCAGAATAAAGTAATGCTACTAAACCTGCAGCAGTAGGGGAGGCAAATGAAGTCCCGCTATTTATTGTGTACCCATTATTTTTCAGTGTTGTATAAATATCTTCGCCTGTAGTTCCAAAATCAACATTGATGAGGCCATATCCCGAGAAAGTGCGCTGATTCTGATCGTTTAAGGCTGTCACACTCAATAAATATTCACTTGGACAAGCCGTAGGTAAGTCACCCAACACATCAATATCCACGTTATCATTTGTAGTTGCAGCAGCACTTATGATTCCATGTATACCTAATGAATCATAAAAGGCACACCAAAGAGGTGCATCCGCCGGTTGGCCTCTATCAATACCCCAGGAACTATTGGTAGCCACGACAAAAGCTCCTCTGACCCCATGGGTCTGTTCGTACAAAATCCGCTGATCAAGTGCATAAGAATATGAGGCTATTGCTGCAGACTCAGGATCTCCTCCGACGATCATCATTATTTTCACATTCCAGTTCAAACCCGTTACACCCCTGCCATTATTACCTACGGCTCCGATCATACCTGCTACTTCCACACCATGGCCACATAAAAAATTACAAAATGGATCATATTCTACATTTGGATTTTCATCGTAAGCATTCCATCCATTTACATCATCTATATATCCATTATCATCATCATCGATATTGTTGCCGGGGACTTCATTGTAATTATACCAGATATTGGCAGCCAGATCCTCATGTGCGATCTGAATACCATCATCCACAATAGCTACTACGATCGTATCACCCAATGCAGTGACGCCTCCTGTCGTAACATCCCATGCCAAATCCGCATCGGTATCGGCATCAAATATTCCTCCTGTCTGACCTGTATTAAACCATTGCCATTGCTGATTAAAGTCGGGATCGTTCGGCAGATTTCTCTGTGTAGTAATGTGGTCGAATTGTGCGGTCATGACTTGACTATTCTGCCGTAGCTGCTGAAGAAGCTTTACTTCGTGGACAGCAGCAAAATCAAAATGGAGCAGATAGATCCCAAGTCTTTTAGAAACTGGCCTGTCTACTCTGATCTGGGAAGCAAACCTTGAGGAAGAAACTGAAATAATATCATTCAGGTAGGATTCCTTTTTTACCTGGATCAGCATATAGCCTAATCTGTGCTCCAACTTTTGAGCAAAAAGTCCGCTCAAAAGCAGGCTTAAACAAAGAGTGAGTAAAATCCGCATAAATCGATATTCGAGATTGATGATGTTTTAGGTAAGAAGTGATAAAAATAGAAACTATCGGATACTCTTGAGGAGTTTTCTGCATGTCTGTCGTCATGACTTCAGAATAAGTGCTGAAAATCAGTCTTTTCCGGCTTTTTATCCTTTTTCTTAGAAAAGACCTTATTTTTTCATATTATTTTAATTAATAATGTATACAATACTGAGAAATACATATCTTTACATTAGTGTTAATGTTAATATTTGGTCATATGAAGAAAATACTACTATCCCTGACTTTAATTCCTTTTGCAGGAATCCTTATCAATGTGAATGGGCAAATTGCCGTTCAGCCTGAATCAGACACCCCTGATCTGGTGAAAGTATATGTCAGACAAGATCCTGCCACATATCAAAAATCTTCTTCTCAAAATAGTAAGATTGACTTTGCTGTTCAAGTCACAGCATCCTCAAATCCAATATCAGAAGCAACCGCAAAAAAGGACTGGAGTGATTTAGGGCATGTATATGTCCAAAAAGAAAATGGATTATATAAAATCAGGATTGGTCCATACACGTCTCAACTCGAGGCTAAAGAAACATTACTTCGCGCCAAATCAAAAGGCCGTACAGATGCATTCATAGTTGTACTACAGGGAACTGAGAATGATCAACCACTGTACCAGTCTGGCATGGATACTAAATCCATTTCTCCGGCCAAAGCAGATAAGAAAGAAGTAATCCTTGCTGAAAACGAACCGACAGTTGAAACATCAACGATCATCACTGAATACAAAGTTCAACTGGCTTCTTATACCAAACCAGGGTCATTCAATACTAATGGTATTGAAAAGCTTGGAACATTGGAGTCGTACAGAAAAGGTGATATGACCATCATGATGATCGGGGGTTTCAGAAATTTACCTGATGCGCGCAAAGCAAAAAATGTAGCCGTGTCTAAGGGTTTTAAGGATGCTGCTATTGTCACGGATAATAACGGAATACTGGAATCTGTCAAAGATTAATAAGCCATTCCCAGATCAAAAATTGAATTTGATTTTGCCGGGGGAAACATATAATGCCATGATAAAGATTTGCCGGGGTCACCCGGCAAATCTATTTTTACAAGATGTCATCCATGCTCTTACAGATTGAAGGATTAAGTCTTGTCTCTGATCAGGGGGTCATAGTCAATCATATATCTTTTTCTATTGCCAAAGGAGAAATCGTGGCACTTACCGGTAAATCAGGTAGCGGCAAGACAAGTATCGGATTAGCCATCTTAGGTCTCTTACCTGCCGGAATACGATGGCAGGAAGGCCTTATGAAATGGTATGGCCAACAAACGCCTTTACAATATCCGATGGACATCGTCCGATGGTCAGCACTACGAGGCAGACATATAAGTTACATTCAGCAGGATGTTTTCGGCATTTTCGATCCTGTCCTGCGGATAGGCAAACAAATGACCATGATCGTCAAAGAAATTGGTAAAACAGATACAAGCGATATCCAATCAGCATTGCGTTCGAAAATGAAAGAAGTTGGAATTAGTGATGTCGAACGTGTTTGGAATTCATATCCGCATCAATTATCCGGAGGCCAATTGCAACGATGTCAGATATGTATCTCAATTGTGCTTCAACCTGAGCTGATCGTAGCCGATGAACCAACTTCTGCAATTGATAAAATCAACCAGCTCGAAATTCTTGATCTTCTTGGTCATGTCCGGGACCAATATCAAATGGCCATCTTATGCATCACCCATGAAGAATCTGTAGTCAATTATTTAGCTGACCGGTGTATTTCACTTGAACCCATTGATGAACAATCATCAGCAAACAATGCGATGAAGATTCCCTATGAAGGTCTGATTGAAAAGCCAATCCTGAGAGTAGAAAACCTTGGATTTAAACACAAATTTGGTGGAATATTCGAAAAAGAAGGTACTCAAATCAGCAACATCGATTTTACACTTTTAGCGGGACAATGTCTTGGAATTATTGGTGAATCAGGAAGTGGAAAATCTACTCTGGCTCAATTGCTTGTTGGGTTGTTGATACCCTCTACAGGTCATATCAGAATACACAATCAGGAAATTGATTTTAGAGATCGCAAAGACATCAGGTTTTTGAGATCAAAAATTCAATTGGTCATGCAGGATGGAAGAGGCTCACTACATCCGAATAAAACCATCAGGTGGTTATTACAGGAAGTGATTGACCAACAACTCAAGTTGGACAAGAATTTGAAAATTGATTTGGTACAAATTCTTAAAGAAGTGGGGCTTCCGACGCAGGTGCTGGACAGAAAAGAGAGTAACTTATCAGGAGGTGAGTGTCTTCGAATCAGCATCGCGAGGGCACTACTGATGAAACCGGACATATTAATCTGCGACGAATCGACCACTTCACTTGACGGCCCTACAAGGGACGGAATCATAAGGCTCCTTCTATCCCTTATGGTACATCAGAAGCTTGGATTAATCCTGATCGCTCATGATGATAGCCTTATCCGTCAGGCAGCTCACCTCATCATTGTGCTTGATGGAGGAAAAGTCGTGGAAAAGGGTATTGCTAACGAAATATTGACCAACCCACAACAACCGGCAACGAAAAAAATCTTGCATGCAAATGCAACCCTTTCCGCAAAAAAGAATCTTTAATCCTGAATTAGCATCCAGCCGTCAATTCTTACTTGGTTAAAGTAATATTAAAGTGCTTTTTGCTGATTATTATTGATTTATATTTGAGAGTCAATAAAGATTTGTGTTTTCTGTAACATTTCCATAACACAAATCGTTGTCACGGCAGCAACATGATCAGGATACGAAAAAATACCATCCGTTTGTCAGGCTTTATTGCCCTGTTTTGCCTTAGTCTTGCATGTTTTACATACATCAATAGTATCGATTTTAAGTCTGGTCCGACTCCTGAGAATATTTATGTAGAAGAAATGGCTCCTTCTGATCCTTCTGTTCTTCCTGATGTTGACCTTATCAAACGAATCGTCCGGAAGGCTTTCGAATTTATGTCAAATTCCAATTTCTGATTTTATAGCCATTGATAAAATCTCTGGCTGACATCCTCTTCTTACCTGCAAGTTGAACTTCCAAAATTTCCAATTCACCGTCTTTCGCCTGGGCGAGAAGTTTCTTATTTTCCAATTCCAATAATCCTGGAGTTCTATTAACATTCCGGGAGGATACAGAAGTTCTGAAGATCTTCAATTCTATACCATCCAGGATGGTCCATGCACCTGGATATGGAGACATGGCCCGGATTAGGTTATTAACTTCCAGGCTGGATTTTTGCCATTCTATATGACCGTCTTCATGATGGATTTTTGGGGCAAAACTAGCTTTCAGTTCATCCTGCGGAGTAAAGCTGGTTTCACCCAATTGAATCAAATCGACACTACCCAACACAAGGCCTGACCCTGCATACATCATCCTGTCATGGAGAGATCCGGCATCTTCATCATCAAGTATCGGCATTTCTCTTTGTCTAAGAATCTGTCCTTCATCGATTTCATGCCGGAGCATAAAAGTGGTAAGCCCTGTCATGGTTTCACCTCTGATCATGGCCCATTGGATCGGTGCTGCCCCCCGAAAGGCAGGGAGGAGAGACCCATGAAGATTCATAGTCCCAAGTCGGGGCATGCTCCACACTGCTTCGGGAAGCATCCTGAACGCAACCACAACTTGTAAATCTGCTTTAAGGGATTGTAGTTCGCTTAGAAACACAAGAGATTTAAGATTGGCAGGTTGAAGTACATTGATTCCACGACTTTGGGCAAATGACTTAACTGGTGATATCATCATTTGCTTCATTCCCCGGCCACCGGGTTTGTCTGGTGACGTGATCACCCCGGCAATAATATAACCTGCATCAGCCAAAATCTCCAGCGTGGGTACCGCAAATTCAGGGGTGCCCATGAATACGATTCTAAGATTGCGGTTTATCATCATCGGTAAAAGTAAGTACTAGATGGCGAAGCCAAAACGAGCTTAAATGGGCTTTTTTTCTTAAATCGGGCACAAGCACTTAAATAAATTATAGAATGGCTCGTTCTTTTTTTGGGATCTTAATCCTTTACCTTTACGGCTATAGCTTATAAATCTACTTAAAATGACTTCGCGAGAATATCTATACGCGCTTCCATCCAAAGTCTCGCCAAATGCGATCGAAGGATTAGAAACAATATTTCATTTTGACCTGGACGGAGAAGGTGGGGGACAGTTTACAGTAAGTGTGTCAGAAGGAAAAGTGAATGTAAGTGATGGATTGAACGGTGAACCAAAGTGTGTAGTGCGATCAAATGAAGAAACATTCAACAAGCTTATTTCAGGAGATCTGAATCCGATGATGGCTGTCCTGACCGGGAAAGTGAAAATAAGTAACCAGGGAGAGATGCTTCGATATGCTAAGTTGTTTGGGCTGATGTAGTATGAATATAGAGGCATTTAGAAAATATTGCATGGGACTCAAGGGAGTTGAAGAAACACTTCCATTTGGGCCTGATACACTTGTCTATAAAGTATATGGTAAAGTTTTTGCCCTCACAGGATTGGATAGCGAAGAATTCAGTGTCAATTTGAAATGCGATCCTGACCGGGCTATTGAATTAAGAGATGAATATCCGGATAGTATCACTCCCGGATGGCATATGAATAAGAAACATTGGAATACCGTTTTTTTTGAAAGCGGAATCGCTGATAAACTCTTGCGGGAGTTGATTGATCATTCGTATAATCTTGTTGTAGCAGGTTTACCTTCAGGTATAAAAAAACAACTTCAATAATCATCTTTTTTTGGTTTGAGTAAATAGTTGAATTCGTTTCCTAAACTGATTAAAGGGTTGAGACGAATTCATAAATGAACTATCTATCACCTAACATAAGTATGGCAAATATGACCGCTTCGCAAACGTTTATAAACGGAGTCATTTTTTAAACATAGAGATGGAGAAAAAATATGTGATCATCGGTCATGGATTAGCCGGTTGTGTCTTAGCACTTACATTTTACAGGAGAGGTATTCCCTTTAAAATCATAGGATCAACCAGGTCTGGAGAAGCTTCAATGGCTTCCTCAGGATTGATCAACCCGGTGACAGGCAGAAGATATGTAAAAGCCTGGATGATCGATGAGCTTCTTGACAAAGCACTGGATTTTTATTCCTGGACTGAAGTGCTATTAGGTCATCTTTACTTTTCTCCGGTTGATATCATTCGCTTTTTGTCCAATCATGAAGCCATTGTTGCCTGGAAAAACCGTATAGAGGATCCAGCATACAATACCTATATTTCAAGTAAGAGATATGAATACCTCGATGATCTTCAAAAGCCATATGGAATAGTTACAGGAGGTTACAGATTGGACACACCTGATTGGTTAAAAGCAACACGAAATTTTTTATCTGAGAAAGGATTTCTTGAGACCAGGTTTGAACCTATCAGAGACAGTGTTGTTGGAAATGATAAAATTATCTATGCAACAGGCGCAGTTGGAAAGTCATTTTCAAATGGAATGATTCCAAACAAAGGAGAAGCTATCATAGTCAAAATTCCGGGATGGAAATTACCAGGAGTCATAAAAGATAAAGTGTATTTTATTCCATTGAAAGAAAGCAATATGTTTTGGGTCGGGAGCTACTATCATCCCTGGCCTGAAGATGCAGATCCGACTGAGGAGGGGAAAGAACAACTACTTCAGGCTATTTCAGAGGTTTATTCCGGAGAGGTTGAATTCATAGAACATCTCTCAGGTATCAGACCAACAGTTGATGACAGGAGGCCATTGATCGGGGCTTACCCGGAACATCAGGGTGAATATCTCTTCAATGGTATGGGAACCAAAGGCACAAGCCTTGCTCCTTATTGGGCTGATCAGCTTATTGATCATATAGCAAATGGAAAGTCTTTGCCTGATATAGTCAATCCTTCAAGATATCCGGCAATTCACGGTTAATAAATCGTTAAAATGAAAAAAGTCATTTGTAATTTTCCTTTGTTATGCATCATTGAAAAGAATTAACCACAAATAAAGATCATCTCTTAAAAATCAACTCTATCCTGACGCTCACTATTTGTTCCCTTTCTGTACTTGCTGAAAATGCAACGAAAGTATTTTGTATAAGGGGTAGAATTAACGTAATGAAACTATATGAAACAATTTCTCTATTTGGCTATTGCTGTTTGGATCAGCATGTCTATGTCATGCAAAATCAAATCCGGAAGTGTCACACCAAAATCCACGGTTGATACTGCGATGATACAGACCATGTGGAAGACAATCGATTCACTTGAACAAAAGGGGTTAGTCTCTTCTGCACTCAAAGAGGTGCAAAAGATTAAAAAGGCCGCCTTTGAAGGAAATGATTCGGGTCAGCTTGTGAAAGCAATTGTTTATGAAAACAGGTACCTGATTCAACTTGAAGAAGATTCTAATATCAAAACACTGGATCGGGTAGAAAGCGAAGTAAATTCTTATCCTGAACCTGCCAGATCAGTACTTCATTCTTTTGCTGCCCAGTGGTATACTCAATACCTTCAATCTCATCTGTGGGAATTGAGAAACAGGACAGAATTTGGCGGACCTCCCGGACCAGACATCCGGACCTGGGGTATCAGGCATTTCCTTGATAAGATTCAATCTCATTATGCATTGTCAGTTCAATGGGAAGGTTTAAGAACAGCAAAAGTCGAAGATTATGAGGTGTTGTTGACAGAAAAGCAAAACACTGATGATCTCAGACCAACTTTATATGACATTCTGATGCATCGTGCATTAGATTATTATTCAGGCACAGAAACATATCTCACTAAGCCTGTTTATGATTTTGTTCTCACAGATCCTCTTGCTTTTGCACCAGCAAGATCATTTATAGGACATTCCTTTCCGGTCACAGATAGTTTGTCTAATACATGGAAAGCTCTTCAGTGGTACCAGCTTTTGTTAGCATTTCGATTGAATGATGATCAACACGAAGCCGCACTTGTGGATGCCGATCTGAAACGTCTTCGTTTTGTATACGACAATATTATTATTGACGGTAAAGATTCCATTTATCAAAAAACGCTTGACGATCTGGCTCAAAGTCATCACAATAGTCCTGAATCAGCATTGGTGGATTATTACAGGGCCGAGCTACTTGTCCAAAAAGCCGGAGAATGGTCCAATGATAAATCATCTTCTTATCGCTATGGATACAATGATGCTCTGAAAATTTGTCTGGCTGCGATTGAGAAATATCCTGACGCATATGGAAGTCAATTGTGTAAGACTTTGATCAGCCAGGTAGAAACAAAGAATTTGTCTGCATCTTCAGAATCAATTAATCTTCCGGGAGAAGAGCTACTTATCCAAATTCAATATCGCAATCTTCCTGAAGTTCATCTGAAATTGGCAAAGTTGCCCAATGCACCCAGAAGATGGAGGGCAGATTCGTGGAATGGAGAAGAAATATTACGTCGCCTTAATCAACTCACACCGCTAAAGACATGGCAGCAGGCCATTGACAATGGTGGGGATCATCAGCCACATACCACTGAGATTGGACTGCCTTCTTTACAAGTTGGACACTATGCATTGCTTGTGTCTGATATGGATAATTTTGACATCAAACGTTCAACTACCGGTGCGATAATGTTCACTGTATCTGAACTTGGATACTGGTATATAGATGACAGACAAGATTCCCAGGTTGCCGCCATACTAAACCGAAAAACAGGTTTGTCGATGAAGGGGGTGAAAGCAGAATTCTACACGTATCAGTATAATCCGGGCAGACAGAAGCAGGATGAAATCAAGGTAGGCGAGGGTGTAAGCAATGAGGAAGGCTGGGTATCCATTCCTAAAAAAGATGATCAAAGTATTTCAATCCGATTGTCAAAGGGCGATGATGAATTATTCGAAGATGAATATTTCTACACCTATCGGTATGGAGGAGATAATATTGCACAACCGACTACTTTGTTTTTCAGTGACAGATCGATTTACCGGCCGGGACAAAAAATATTTTTTAAAGGATATGCTTTGAATTTTGATAAATACAGAATTCCCTCGATTGTTCCTAATAAAAATATAGAAGTCATCTTGTATGACGTGAATGGTCAGGAACAATCGAAGCAGACCTTTACGTCAAATGCATATGGTACTTTTTTTGGCCACTTCGATTTACCTCAGGGTGGGTTGAGCGGACAGATGTCAATCTCATCAAGTTATGGTTCCACCAGGCATTATTTCCAGGTAGAAGAATATAAGAGACCGAAATTTGAAGTAAAATTTGACACGCTTAAAGAAACAGTAAGCCTGAATGAAAATGTCACCATTAAAGGATTTGCCTTAGATTATGCCGGGAGTCCTGTGTCCAGTGCCGTAGTAAAATACCGGGTTGAACGGGTTTCCTTCAGGCCATGGTGGTATGGATACTGGAAGGGTTACTGGCCTACACAAGAAGATCGTCAGGTGCTGGTAGTAGGATCAGCAATGACAAAAGATGATGGAAGCTTTGATGCATCGTTTTTGGCTAAAAGCAAAGCGGGAGGTGATCCAAACCTGATGTATCGTTTTGAAACAACTGTTTTCGTGACAGACCTCACAGGTGAAAGTCATGAAGCAACTAAAACCATATCTCTTAATAAACAGGGATATGAAGTAAATATTAATCTCAGTGAACGAATTGCTAAAAATAAATTAAACAAAATAAGTGTTTCTGCACTCAACAGCGATGGAGCAAACGTAAAAGTAAATGGTGAAGTTGAAGTGTCTCTTCTTAAAGGGCCATCACAAAATAAAAGAGAGAGACTGTGGACTGCCCCGGACATTTTGACGATTACTGCAGATGATTACTCCACGCGATTCATGAACTATCACATTCCCGGAAAGGAACAAATGGCTGCATGGGATACTGATCATGTAATAGGAAAGAAATCTTACACATTTACAGGCACAGATACGATCGATGTATCATCTCTTTTTTCTGGCCCTGGTTATTACAAATTGGCATGGACATGGAAGGACGCAAATGGTAAGACACTCCCGGTCACTCAATACGTGATGGTCTATGAATCAGACAAAAATCTTCCGGGTCAGGAAGTAATCCAGGTGGCATGGAATGATAAACAATATCAGCCAAACGAAGTGCCTGACATCAACCTTTTGACCGGATTGAGTTCACCACCTAAAACAATAAGAATTATTGAACGAAGGAAAAATAATTCGAATAGAAATTTATTTGTTCTGCCAGCCTATCACAATACGGATATCAACATCACTGAAGATGATCGCGGAGGTATCTATATGCATTACCTGACAGCATACAACAATCGATTCCTCAATTCTCAGTATCTCATACAAGTTCCATGGACGACTAAAGATCTTGATGTCAAATTGAAAACATGGCGCGATAAGATGGAACCTGGCGATGAAGAAACATGGACGATGACCGTGACAGGTTCTAAACATGAACCAGTGACAGCAGAAATGTTACTAAGCATGTACGATGCATCATTAGATGCTTTTATACCACACCAATGGCAAATGAGTTTGTACCCTTCAATATATTCCACAATTCTGGTGCAGGGGTCGATGGCGAAACAAGCACAGTATTGGGGGCTTACCGATCACTGGGAGCAAAATTATAATGATGTGCCATGGAGACAATACAGGGATCTGAATGCCTATGGCTATTATCCTGAAGGAAGTTATGGGGGTTATCCAAGAAGAATTAAAGGAGAACTGCAAAGTAGGGCTGATGGAGTTATGGTTATGGACGCTGTTGCGCAAGAGGCGCCTGGTGCACCGACAAAAAAAGCCTCAGGAGGAGAGACAGATGAAAAGCAAAAAGAACAAGAACCAGGACAACCAACTCCTGAAACGCAGACTCCACCTGCACTTCGTTCCGCGCTTGAAGAAACAGTGTTTTTCTATCCGGACATCAAGACCGATGTTAATGGAAACCTGAGCTTTTCATTCAAAATGAAAGAAGGACTGACGCGTTGGAAATTTCAGGCTTTAGCACACACAAAAGATTTAGCATTTGGGCTTGCTCAGGCTGAAACGGTGACACAAAAACAATTGATGGTATTTCCGAATCCACCAAGGTTTTTCAGAGAAGGGGATACGATTGCATTTCAAATTAAAGCCACCAATCTGACCACTCAGATTCAAACAGGATCTGCGCAATTAAAAATAGTTGATGCTTTCACAGATGAAGATGTTTCAGCTCAATGGAAGATTGGAAACAGTAATCAGCAACTAAAAATAGGAGCAGGACTTTCAACACCATTATCATGGACACTTCAGGTTCCTAAGACGTGGATAAGGCCGGTAAAATATCAGGTCTCTGCATCAGCAGGTACATTTACAGATGGCGAAGAAGCCATGCTTCCGGTTGTGACTAATCGCATTTTGGTGACTGAGACATTGCCACTTCCTATCAAAGCAAAAGAGACAAGGACATTCGTTTTCAAATCAATGCAGGCAAACTCCTCATCAACATTGACAAATCATCAATTTGTTGTTGAGATGACTACGTCTCCCGCTTGGTATGCAGTTCAGGCTCTTCCATACCTGATGGAATATCCACACGAATGTGCTGAACAGATTTTCAGCAGACTCTATGCTAACTCTTTAGGTGCTCAAATCGTAACTAAATATCCTGCCATTAAACGAGTGTTTGACGGATGGAAGAATACAAATGATGACGCATTGTTGAGCAACCTTGAAAAAAATCAGGAACTTAAATCAGCCATGCTGGAAGAAACACCATGGGTGAGAGATGCGATGGGAGAAACCACTCAGAAAAAAGATATTGCACTTCTTTTTGAAACCAATAAGCTTAGAAATGAATCTCAACAGGCTTTGCTAAAGCTTAGGCAAATGCAAATGTCAAATGGTGCGTTTCCCTGGTTTCCAGCAGGACAGGATAATTGGTACATCACACAATACATCGTCGAAGGATTTGGACATTTAAAAAAGATGGGTGTGTCAATTCCGGGAGGTGATGCTCAGGACATCATACAAAAAGCCATTCCCTACCTCGATGGAAAAATGATCCAATGGTATGAAGAGTTAAAAAGATTAGAACAGGAAGGAAAAATAAAAATGTCAGATCACCAGATAGGGTCGATCCAGGTTCATTATCTATATACCCGATCATTCTTCCCTGAAATAAATCATGTCGCTAAGCTTGATGAAGTTATGACCTATCTGAAAATGCAGTCAGAAAAGTATTGGCTTCAACATGGTATTTATGAGCAGGGGTTAATGGCTTTGGGATTTTACAGGAATCAATCAAATAACACCTTATCAAAAGATATACTTGCATCATTACGTGAACGCACGATCACTAATGATGAGCTGGGAAGATATTGGAAAATAACTCCCGGTTATTTCTGGTATGAAGCTCCCGTCGAATTACAATCATTGATGATTGAACTTTTCCAGGATATGAAAGTGCCGCAAGCTGAAGTTGATGAGTTGAGAGTTTGGTTACTTAAACAAAAACAAACCACACAATGGAAATCAACTAAGGCAACAGCCTCAGCGATATATGCACTGTTGATTCATCCGGATGCATGGCTGGAAGCTACAGGAATAGTTGAAGTCAAACTTGGTGGCGATCAGGTAATTGGACAAAATACACCGGTGGAAGCAGGAACAGGCTATGTAAAAAAATCATGGGATGGTGATAAGATAAAAGATAACTGGTCGACGATAACTGTCAGCAATCCAAATAATCATATTGCCTGGGGAGCAGCCTATTGGCAGTATTGGGAAGATCTGGATAATGTAAAAAATCAAGTGGACAATAATCCACTTAAAGTCACACGTCAATTGTTGATTTCACATGATGGTGATCGCGGAGCGGTGACAACATTAGCATCCGGCAGAGCTTTGAAAGTGGGTGATAAATTGGTGGTCCGATTGATATTGGAAACAGACAGACCCATGGAATTTGTGCATTTGAAAGACTTACGTGCTTCAGGATTTGAACCTATGGACGTCATTAGTGGGTATCACTGGTCTGCAGGTCTGGCCTATTATCAAAGCACTAAAGATTTAGCGACCCATTTTTTTATAGATTTCCTTCCACGCGGAAAGTTTGTTGTCGAATATCCGGTGACAGTTGCTCAGGCTGGCTCTTATAGTGAAGGGTTAGCTACTCTTCAGTGTATGTATGCACCTGAATTTGCAAGCCATAGTGAGGGGAGCAGGGTAAAAGCAACGCAAAAATAAGGAGGACCGATGACGAAGTACTAATGCCCAGGGTTTGAAAACTCCCTGTTATTCAGTTTCCATTATAGCATTAATATTACGAGTTAGCAGTGGGAAATTCAATGGCTAAGGTTATTGAGCTTTGGTCTTTGATCCCTTGCCATTCTCCATTGGTCTTTAATCTTTTCGGTTTGGTCTTTCGTCCATCGTCCTTAGTCCTGACCCGGATTTATTTAATTGAAAATGGTGTTTGCTGTATATTGTCATCGTTTTAATACTAAAACCTACTAACAGAAAGACCATGTCTGAAAAAACTGAAAGAGAAAAGCACGCCGATACGATCATCAAGAATCACATTATCTGGTCGATGGGCGCCGGCCTGATACCCGTTCCAATTGTAGATTTCTTTGCAGTTAGTGGTATCCAACTCGATATGATAAGACAACTATGTAAACTGTATGAACAGAATTTTGAAGAATCCCAAGGCAAGGCTATTATTACCAGTCTTACAGGTTCAGGCTTAGCAAGGATGGGCGCAAAGGCAATGATCAAATTTATTCCCGGGATTGGTTCAGTTATTGGTGGAATGACCATGTCAGTATTGTCCGGTGCTTCTTCATTTGCACTTGGTGAAGTTTTTAAGAAACATTTTGAAACAGGTGGTACTTTTCTTGACTTTGATATGAAGAGGTTAAAGAAGATGTATGATGAAAAATTTGAAAAAGGTAAAAAAGTAGCTGAGCAATTATCAAAAGAACAAGAGAAAAAACGTCAGGCAGCAGAGGAAACACTAAGTCATAAATCTTCAGGTAAACTTGTCGATAAGCTTAGAGAGCTCGCCGAATTAAAAAAAGAAGGTCTCATCACAGAAGATGAATACAGTGCTATGAAGAAAAAACTTATTGGCGAATAGCCTTCCACTTCCATCACGGATACTTCATTTATTTATTGCTGGTCTAAACAAACGGTTACGTTTTGTTCAAAAATGAAATAAAACTATAGGAATCTCAGTTGAGCCCAGCTAAATCAGGTTAGCTGAGAGGGGAAGAAGCCTGTGTTAATATTTAAGATTTGGCATAGTATTTAACGTTATGTTGTGAAATAATGAGCATTGTAGAACCTGATCGGAAGGCTGAAGTCTTTAACTTTGGGGGTTCCGATTATAACCTGTTCAGCATGCATTATAAAACAGTTTTAAGTATGAGGTTTGTACTTGTCTTCAGTTTCTTCCTGAGTTCCTGGTTGTCTTCTGTTTCCGCATCTGCCTTGACCAGCGGTGGTTACAGGATCGAAGTCACTTTGCAGCATTATCAGGGAGACTCTTTGTTTTTAGGGTATTACTTTGGAAAGGCTCAATACCTGAAGGACACTGCTTTGCTGGAAAAAGGAAAATATGTTTTCCAGGGAGAAGGGAAACTCGAACCGGGTGTTTACCTCATTGTCATTCCTCCGGATAATAAATTTATTCACGTATTGGTTTCTGATGATGAACAAAAGTTTTCAGCCTCGGTTGACCTCGACAATATCGTCTCTTCTGCAAAATTCAAAGGAAGTGATGAGAATGAAATCTATTACTCCTATCTGCATGAGTTGGAAAAACGTCGTCCTGTGGCCGATTCTCTGAAAAAACAAATGAAGCTTGATTCTCTTCACAGCGAGGAATACCAGGTCAGGTTAAATAAGATTGATGCAGATGTTATGAAAGTTCAGGATGATGTCAGAGCGAAACATCCTGCCTCTATCACATCCATGCTGATCTGGGCAAATCGTGAAATTGAAATTCCAAAATATGAGAGCCTGACAGCAGATGACAGAAAACAGAAACAATATGAATTTTATAAGGCTCATTTTTTTGATCATTTTGATATGACCGATCCGCGTGCCATGCGCTCCGGGGTGATCCATCAAAAAATTGACTACTATCTGGAAAAGCTTACCTACCAGGTGCCGGATAGTCAGATCGTCGAAATGGATTACTTGTTGAAGAAAATGATGACCAATAAAGAAGCCTTTCAATACTACCTGGTGTATTTCCTCAACGATGTAGTCAAGTCCAAACGAATGGGTATGGATGCTGCTTACGTTCATCTCGTCGATACATATTATGCAAAAGGACTAGCTGATTGGATAGATAAAGAACAGCTTGATAAATTATTGGCACAAGCAGAAGTACTAAAGCCTATCCTTATCGGAAAGATTGCTCCAGATCTGACGTTATATAAAGAATCAGGAGAAGCGATAAACTTACACTCTATAAAAGCGGACTATACCGTCTTATTCTTTTGGGATCCTGAATGCGGGCATTGTAAAAAAACAATTCCATTTATTATTGATTTTTACAATGAATACAAGAGTAAAGGTATAGAAGTGCTCGCTGTCTGTACAAAAACAGGATCTGATATCTCATCCTGCTGGAATGCTATCAAAGAAAGAGGAATGGATATCTGGGTGAATACATGTGACCAGTATTTACAAAGCCGCTACAAGACGATCTATGATGTCAAGGTCACACCTCAGATCTATATACTGGATAAGAACAAAAAGATCCTTGTTAAAAAAATAGCAGGAGAAGATTTGAAACCTTTGATGGATGAGATCTTAAAGAATGAAGAGTCGAAACCTAAGAATTAGTGAGCAGTAATCAGTAAGCGGTATTCAGTCATGGTATTCAGTAAGTGTAATCAGTTTAAATGAAGTCCCGTGCATCAGTGGATTCAAGGTAACGCTGGATTGCCGCCCATGCTGCTGAAAAGGACATAAGTATTCCCAGAGCGATAATAAATAACATACCGAGTACCACCATATCCAGGCTTGACACAAATAGCGACTGGCCGACTACATGTCCGATCCATAGTAAAACTGAGAAATAAGCTATGCCGGCAACAAGGATTGAAAAGCTACTCATCTTCAATACTTCGATGATGAAAGGTTTCCGGATGTATCCACGTGTTGCACCTACCAAAGACATCGTCCGAATATGATATCGGTGCTGCATGATATACATTCTGATCTGGTGATGTATCATCACCAGGATCAACAGCAGCAATATGCCTCCGATAGCACCTGTCACCAGTGAGATGCTTTTTAATCTTGAACGGACTGCTCCGTAGAGATCTTCCGGATAGTAGAAAGCACTGATTCCATCTACTTTGGTAAGTTCTCTTTCAAGTGATTTTGCATAAGCAGTATCTACGCGCTCAGCATCGAGTGTAAACCTGAACGAACCTCTGAAAGGATTATCCATTGAATCCGGCAGAGCTAATTCCTTCAGTTCTGTCTTCATGATTTTCAACGCATCGGCAGCCGAAACAAATCTCAGGTTCTGTATACCTTCAATTTTACTTAGCCTGTTCTCAATCGTGATGAGTTGAGGTTCTGAAAGACCTGGTTCACATTCTGTCAGAAATTCAATGTTTCCTTTAAACAGATCTTCCCAACGGTCTGAAAACCAAAAGCTACTGACGAATAAACCTGAAAGAAAAAGGAGTACGGCCAGACTACTGACGGTCAGCCAGTAATAGGGAGTGTAGGAGAATGTAAATGACTTCACGATCAGGCAAAGGTAATCGAATGATCTAAAAGTTTAATATGTATTTGAGAGTCAAAGCAGGGTGGGGAAGATTTACTAATTTCGCGGTCCAATAAAACTGAACTGTTCATGGCCAGAGAATTAGCATTGAGGGATGCCATCCGGGAAGCAATGGTCGAAGAGATGCGTCTTGATGACAACATCTTTCTGATGGGAGAGGAAGTCGCAGAATATAATGGCGCTTACAAAGTAAGTAAAGGCATGCTTGATGAATTTGGCCCACGTCGTGTCATTGATACACCCATAGCAGAATTGGGCTTTGCAGGGATTGGAGTAGGGGCTGCGATGAATGGATTGAGGCCTATAATTGAATTTATGACGTGGAATTTTGCGGTGCTTGCTTTTGACCAGATCGTCAATAATGCCGCTAAAACATTAGCCCAATCTGCAGGAAATTTTTCTTGCCCTATTGTATTCAGAGGACCAAGTGGCTCCGCAGGACAGCTTGCCCAACAACATAGCCAGTCTTTTGAATCATGGTTGGCCAATTGTCCCGGATTGAAAGTGATCAGCATCATTGATCCGGCAGATACAAAAGGCCTGATGAAATCAGCTATTCGTGACAATGATCCAGTGTGCTTCATGGAGAGTGAAAGCATGTATGGATTCAAAGGAGAAGTTCCTGAAGGAGAATATCTCGTTCCAATAGGAAAAGCAGCAATTCGCAGAGAAGGAACAGATGTCACCATTGTTTCTTTCAACAAGATGATGGAGGTCGTAAAGAAAGCTGCTGAAGAACTTGCAAAAGATGGGATATCTGCCGAAGTGATTGATCTCAGAACAATACGGCCTCTGGATTATGAAACGATCATCAACTCCGTACGCAAAACAAATCGTCTCGTTGTCGTAGATGAATCATGGCCTTTTGCAAGTATCTCTTCGGAAGTAGCGTATGCAGTACAAAGACATGCTTTTGATTATCTCGATGCACCCGTTATCAGAGTCAACAGCGCAGATACATCATTACCTTATGCTCCCACCTTAGTTGATGAATGGCTTCCAAATCCAACGAAAGTTATAGCTGCTGTAAAAGCAGTGATGTACAGATAGTAAGAGAGTAAGAGAGTAAGATGATTAGAAAAATCTGACAAATTCCTATTCTTACTGTCTTACATTCTTACTGTCTTACATTCTTACTGTCTTACACATTGAATCTGAAGTGCATAATATCTCCATCCTGCACGATATATTCTTTTCCTTCCACACCCATCTTGCCTGCTTCTTTGACTGCAGCTTCAGAACCTAATCGTGTATAGTCAGCGTATTTAATCACTTCGGCACGAATAAATCCTTTTTCAAAATCAGTATGGATGACACCAGCTGCCTGTGGTGCTTTGCTTCCCTTCACTACTGTCCACGCACGAACTTCTTTTTCACCTGCAGTGAAATAAGTGATAAGATGAAGAAGATCGTAAGCCGCACGTATGACACGATTGACTCCAGGTTCTTCCAGTCCAAGATCTTTTACAAATTCCATGCGTTCTTCGTACGTATCTAATGCAGCTATATCCGATTCAATCGCGGCACTGATGCAGATTAGCCCAGCGCCTTCAGAGGCTATCGCTTCTTCAAGTTGTTTTGAATAATGATTTCCATGGACGGACGAAGCTTCATCAACATTGCATACGTACAAAACAGGTTTGGCAGTCAGCAACATCATATCCCTCATCACCTCGCTAAACATGTCTGGTACTTCAAAACTCCGGGCTTGTCTGCCTGCCAACATGTGTGCTTTGAGATTTGTCAACCATGTTACCAATTCTACATCTTCACGTTTTCCTGTCTTGGCTGCTTTTGAGGCTTTGTCTAATCTCTTCTCGATGGATTCAAGATCTTTTAGTCCTAATTCGATATCAATGATTTCTTTGTCCCGTATCGGATTTATACTTCCATCTACATGCACGACATTATCATCATCAAAGCAACGAACCACATGAAGAATTGCATCTACTTCCCGGATATTGGCCAGGAATTGGTTTCCTAAGCCTTCTCCTTTGGAAGCTCCTTTTATCAGACCGGCAATATCCAGGATATCAACAGTAGTGGGGACTAACTTTTGAGGATTAACCAGGCGGGCCAATTCACTTAATCTCTTGTCAGGCACAGTAATGACGCCAATATTCGGCTCCTTCGTAGCAAATGGATAATTCGCTGCCAAAGCACCGGCAGAAGTAAGAGCATTAAACAAAGTGGATTTCCCCACGTTTGGTAATCCAACGATACCGCATTTCAAACCCATATTAATTGCTATTTATTTTAATTAAATTATTTGAGGGCGCGAAGATAACAAGATCCCTCGCCACAGTCATGGAACCTTATGAATTATCTCGCTCACGCCCTTCTGTCTCCTGATGATCCTCCCATACTTATGGGAAATTTGTGGGGTGATATACTTAAACCCCGGGATTATCCTTTTCTCAGCGCCGGAGTTCATAAGGGTATCAGGAGACATAGGATGATAGATGCCTTCACTGATCAGCATCTGGGTGTCAATGAGATAATAAAACTTATCCGGCCTTACCAGGGGAAGTATACGCCTGTAGTTGCTGATGTATTGATGGATTTTATGTTAAGTAAATACTGGAATTTATTTTATCCAAAATCTTTGGAGAAATTTTGCAATTCCAAATATCAGTTGGTTACAAAACATATCAAATTAATTCCTGAACAACTTCATCCCCGGATCAATCGCATGATCAGCCATAGATGGCTTGAATCCTGTAAGGACCGAAATAGAATAGAGCAAACTTTTCTGATGCTTAGTAAAAGAGCCTCGTTTAAAAATAATATTCCTGAGGCCATGCATTCCTACAATCTGCATGAAAAAGAAATAGACTACCTGTTTCTGAGTTTTTTTGAAGACCTGAAAACGTATATCAACCTTCAAAATGCAAACTGATCGTGAACGTTCTTGATAAGACTTTTTCCAGGATAGTTGATTGAGAAAGTTTGCTGTTATAAATTAGAATATTGCCAATCCCTTGTGAAAATTTGATTTCAGGAGAGAATATAAAAAAGGGAAAAAAGAATTGCGCTCCTGCGCCTACTTCAACTGAAAAATCATGTGGTGAAATACGTATGATGCGATTAGCTTGTTCCTTTCGTATACGGGCATTCGAAGCCACATCGTATGTGTATTTAGCACCGGCCAGGACAAACATGCGCATATCATGAAAAGGTTGTGATTTGAAACGAATTTGTAGTGGTGCCTGCACTAAAACACCTTCTATGCTTTTTATATCTTCAATCTCATTCTGTGTGCTCACGTAAAAGAATTTCCTGCCCACAAATGAAAACCCGGGTAAAAAACGAAAGTCAAAATAGTCCCCGAGTTTCATATTGGTGACCATGGAAACATTCAGGCCAGGGCCGCCTAATCCTTCTGTAATATTGAAACTGTCATTGAGGATAAATTTTTTCGATTGCTCGAGTTGAAAATTCGAATAGTTGTAACCGAAAGTCAATCCGAAATAGTAAGCCTTCGACTGGAACTTCCTGAAGTTGATATTCCCTTTACTTACCTGTGCCCCGGCATGACCGGTCAGCAGGATGATAAAGCAAATAACTAATATTTGTATGCTATGTAAATAGCGCATATTCCTGCTGATAATGATTTGAAATGCGGCTTCTCAAACCCCGCCCTGATTAATTCCTGGTTAAAGGCATCGAAGTCGGGGAAAGCCTGAACTGACTCATAAAGATATTTGTAAGCTCTCCGGTCGCCTGAGGTCCATGACCCTATTAACGGTAAGATGTGCCTGAAATATATGTCAAATAACTGCCGGAAGGGAAAAATCCGGGGTTTAGTAAACTCAAGGACTATAATAGGAGCACCTTTTTTGAGAACTCTGTTCATTTCTTTAAGCCCTGATTGGAGGTCTGCAAAATTCCTGACTCCGAAAGCTACCGTAGCCGCATCGAATGTATTTGTTTCAAATGGCAGATGTTCAGCATCTCCTTTTTGAAATTCAATTGAGCTTTTTAACTCTTTGCCCTTTGCTTCCAGTCTTTTACGTGCTATTTCAAGCATACCGGAGGACAGGTCAATACCAGTGATAGATTTGGAGCCAATAAGTCTCTCAGCCATGAAGGCCATATCGCCCGTCCCAGTGGCTACATCGAGAAGTTTTTCCGGATGAAAAGAAATAAGCATTGACAGCGCTTTCTTTCTCCAGTTCCTATCTGTACCGAGTGAGAGGACTTTGTTTAGGAGATCGTATTTGCCTGATATATTATCAAACATGTGTTCGACCTCCTCTTTTTTATCCCAATGGTCTGTTTTATATGGTTTTATTTCTTCCAAACGGCGCAAAAATAGCTATTAACTGAGGTCCTCTTTCAACAGATTCGTAATGAATTCGGGTTTTCAACCTGTATACGAATATATATATCTGATAATCAACCATTTGTTTATTAAAAATAATTAAAATTTATTTGTCTTGACGTACCGCATTTTTTATTTAAAATCATTGAAATCATTACCTGAATTCCCTGAAAAAAGCGAGTTAAATTTTGTACCTTTGTGGCGTTCAATTAGAATGGTTTTTACAATTATATATGGCTGATAATCTTAGAGTTATACCTATTAATATCGAAGAAGAGTTGAAGACTGCTTACATCGACTATTCGATGTCGGTGATCATTTCCAGAGCTCTTCCTGATGTACGTGATGGACTCAAACCTGTACACCGTCGTGTTCTCTATGGAATGCATGAATTGGGGCTTGGTTACAACAAGACATTTAAGAAATCTGCCAGGATCGTGGGAGAGGTGTTGGGAAAGTACCACCCCCATGGCGATACCGCAGTTTATGATTCGATGGTACGAATGGCCCAGGATTGGTCACTACGTTATCCTCTTGTCAATCCACAGGGAAATTTTGGAAGCATGGACGGTGACAGTCCGGCAGCAATGCGATATACAGAAGCAAAACTGATGCGTATTGCGGATGAATTGCTCGACGATATTGAAAAGGATACAGTCGACTTCCAATTCAATTTTGACGATTCTCTTGAAGAGCCATCTGTATTACCTGCCAAAATTCCTAATCTGCTCATCAATGGTTCAAGTGGAATCGCAGTGGGTATGGCGACCAATATGTTGCCTCATAACCTTTCTGAAGTTGTAGACGGGATTATCGCGACAATTGAAAATCCTGACATCACGCTTGATGAATTGATAAAACTTATAAAGGCACCAGATTTTCCGACAGGAGGAATTATCTATGGTGTCGATGGAATCAGGGAAGCATATGAAACAGGTCGTGGAAAAGTAATCCTGCGTGGTGTGGCAGAAATCCAGGAAGGACAGCATGGCAATGATGTCATCATCATCAAAGAAATTCCATACCAGGTCAATAAAGCTAACCTTGTCAAAGCCATTGATGAACTTCGAAATGAAGAAAAGGTAAAAGGAATTTCACACGTTCAGGATGAATCAAGCAGAGAAGGTATTCGTATCGTCATTGAATTGAAACGCGATGCGATTTCCAATGTCGTATTGAGTCAGTTATACAAATTCACTCCTTTACAGACATCTTACGGCATCAACAATATAGCGCTTGTCAATGGTCGTCCAAGGACATTGAGCTTACGTCAGCTTATTGATGAATTTGTCACGTTCAGGCTCGACGTCATTGTCAGACGAACAAAGTTCGAATTAAAGAAAGCAGAAGACAGGGCGCATATCCTCCTGGGACTTTTGATTGCTTTAGATAATCTTGATGAGGTTATTAAATTGATCCGTGAATCTCAGGATGTCGAGGAAGCACACGCCGGATTAGTGGCACGATTTGGATTGTCTGATGTGCAGGCGAAGGCGATACTTGAAATGCGTCTGCAACGCCTTGTTGGATTGGAACGCCAGAAAATCCAGGATGAATACGATGCATTATTGGTGACTATCGAAGACCTTAAGGATATTCTGGCTAAAGAAGAACGACGAAAAGAAATCATTAAAGTCGAGCTTACGGATATTAAGGAGAGATATGGTGATCCACGCAGAACTGAAATAACATTTGCAGACGGAGAGATCAGTATTGAAGACATGATACCTGATGAAGATATGGTCGTCACGATTTCTCATTTAGGGTATGTGAAAAGAACAAACATTTCTGAGTATCGTATTCAAGGCAGAGGAGGCAGAGGATCTCAGGGCAGTAAAACACGTGATGAAGATTTTATTGAGCACATGTTTATTGCAAGCGCACACAATCATCTTTTCCTTTTGAGTGAACAGGGTATTTTTTACAAGATCAGGGTGTATGAAATCCCGGAAGCATCAAAAACGTCACAGGGAAGGGTTATTCACAATCTGATTGAATTACCGAAAGAAGATAAAATCAAAGCTTTTATCATCATCAAGGACATAGAAGATAAGGAATTCAATACTAACCATTACATCTTATTCTGCACGAAGAAGGGCACCGTTAAGAAGACTCTTGTAGATGAATATGCGAAGTCCCGTATCAGTAAAATACGTGCTATCAACATTAATGAAGGTGATACACTTATTGATGCCAGGTTGACTGATGGTAATAGTGAAATTGTCATCGCTAATAAGAGGGGGTATGCAGTCAGGTTTAACGAAAAGGATGTACGTGAGATGGGAAGAACAGCTACAGGTGTTCGTGGCATGAAATTGCATGATGACAATGACGAAATGGTAGGGATGCTGACCATAAGCGAAAACGATAAAGCTTCAACAATCCTTGTCATTTCAGAAAATGGTTACGGCAAGCGTTCAGAATTAGAAGAATATCGGAAAACGAAAAGAGGCGGTAAAGGCGTTGGGACGTTAAAGGTAACTGACAAGACAGGACAGTTGATTGCGATCAAAGCCGTCACCGAATCTGATGACCTGATGATCATCAATCAATCCGGCGTAACGATCAGGACCCCAATAGCAGATATCCGTGTCATGGGTAGAAAAACACAGGGTGTGAGACTGATCAACCTGGTGGATGACGCCATAGCAGATGTCGGGATCATAAAGAATGAGGAGAATGGCCAAAATACAGATGCTGCTAGGAGTGAAGAAGAATAGCCCAGGCCATTGAAGTAGAAAAAGTTTTAACTTTTGTAGTTCCTCTTGCTGAAATGGTATTTTTTTAGAACTTTATTAAACGGATCTTAACAAAAGGAAAACGTATTCTGCCGATTTATTTCGTCGTTAGCTTAGTTATTTAACTTGAAATTGATTCACTTGAATAAATCAGATCGTAAATGAAAAAATTCATTGTTCTTTTTATGGCAATAGGGTTAGCCACTTTAGTAGCTGCGCAGGACCCGGCGAAGGATATCAAGAAAGCGGCTCGTCTGCTTGGAACCTATAATCTTGATCAGACCGCATCGCTTGACAAACTCAAGGAAGCTATTTCCCTTGCTAATTCTTCGATCAGTGATCCCATTGTGAAAGCGGATCCGACTGCATGGCAAACTTATGGAGAAGTTTTTATGGCTGCTGTTGACAATGATGTTAAAGTAAACGTGCTTGACAACAAAGCTGTGATCACCGAGCCTTCCGCTCCCGGGAAAGCATATGAGGGTTTCAAAATGGCATCAGAACTTTCCCAGAAAGGTTACCAGTTAAAAGATGCAATGAAAGCCCTTGCTGCTGGCCTTCAGAATATCTATTATATGGGATCAGCATTATACCAGGCAAATGATTTTGCTTTCGCCTATGAAGCATTCAAAGCTACCTACGAAGGATATCAACTGCTGGTGAAAAATAAGGAAGTAACCACTTTTACAGCTGATGAAGCTCCTAAGGCACTCTATTATAGTGGTCTTTGTGCTAAGCAGGCAGGAATGAATGAAAAAGCTGTTGTTGTTTTTCAGCAGTTAGTTGATCAGGGGATGGCAGATGCCGGTGTTTATGAAGAGCTCTTCAATATGTATAAAACAGATAAAGAGGCTGAGGCTGAAAAAATGCTGGCGATGGGACGTGATAAATATCCCGACGATACAGGGTTACTTTATGCAGAAATTAATTATTTACTTGCTAAAGGAGAATTGAAAGGACTCATCTCAAAACTTGAAAAGGCCATTCAAATGGAGCCTGAGAATGTGTCCATATATGTTACACTCGGACAGATCTATGATAAGCTTTATCAGGATCAATCTTCAACAGATCCTGCAGCAGCTACAGATAATTTCAATAAGGCAATGTCTTACTATCAGCAGGCGCTTGCAAAAGATGCAAAGAGCTTTGATGCTGTCTATAGTATCGGTGCATTATGGTACAATAAAGCAGCCGCATATTCCATTGATCTGAATAGCGTTTCTACAGATTATTCAGCCGCCGGAACAAAAAAATATGAGGCCATTAAAGCCCAGATGGACGAAACATTCGTCAAAGCACTTCCATTCTTTCTCCAGGCTGAACAGCTGAATTCAAAGGATGCAAATACCCTCATCGCCTTGAAGGAAATTTATGCACGACAGGATAAATTGGATCTTGTAGAGCAATACAAACAAAAACTTGAAAATATCAATAAGCAATAATTTATTGTGTTCATAAGATTAGCCCCTGGTCAACAGACCGGGGGTTTTTTATTAATGCTGTTCTCTTGAATTATATTTACAACACTAAAAATTAAAACATGTCCAAAAACAGGTTTGCAGAACCTTCTCCTCTCAATGATGTAGCAGAATTTCACAGCACTTTTAATATGCCTATACTTGATTCACCTTCGATTCCGGAAAAGGGTAGATGTGCCTTGAGGATAAATCTTTTGCAGGAAGAACTTGATGAATTGAAAGAGGCCATCGAAGAAAAGGATATCATCTCTATAGCCGATGCTTTGAGTGATATTCAATACGTGCTTTCAGGTGCGATCCTTGAATTTGGCCTTGCATCGAAGTTTAAATCTTTATTTGAAGAAGTTCAGCGATCGAATATGAGCAAGGTTTGTCCTGACTATGCGACAGCCCTGGATACCTTAGATTATTATCATGCAAAAGATGGCACAAAAGGGTATATCAAAGAAAGTGAAGCCGGTTATTTAGTATACAGAGAGGCTGATCATAAAGTACTTAAGTCCGTAAAATATTCTCCTGCAGACCTTGTAAGCATCTTAAAAGAATAACGATTTACGATTTTGGATTTGTGATTTGTAGATTCAGGAATGTCAGGTACTTGATTAAATACATGAAACGGAATTCATATTAAAAACAGATTTTCCTTTCGCACCTACGGCGCGAGGTTGGTTTTCCCCACCTTCGTGGTTACCAACCTTTAACCCCTCTGGGGTTTTAGAACATTCTCAAAGTCTTACTCTCTTACTCTCTTACTCTCTTACTCTCTTACATCATTTCGTAAATCCCTGCAATACCCTGTCCACCACCTACGCACGCTGTGACCATTCCGTATTTCTGATTTCTTCTTCTCAATTCATTAAAAATCTGAGTTGAAAGTTTTGCACCTGTACACCCAAGTGGATGTCCAAGAGCAATGGCACCACCATTGACATTGACAATGTCCGGATTGAGTCCGGCCTGACGGATTACAGCGAGTGATTGGGTCGCAAAAGCTTCATTCAATTCAATAAGATTGATATCGTTGAGTCGGAGCCCTGCTTGTTTCAACGCTTTTGGAATAGCAGCACAAGGTCCAATGCCCATGTATAATGGATCTACACCTGCAACACTGCAGGATATCAATCGTGCGATGGGTGTGAGATTAAGTTCTTTCATAAGATCTTCACTCATGACCAATACAAAAGCAGCTCCATCAGAAGTCTGTGACGAATTACCTGCAGTAACTACCCCGCCTAGTTTAAAAGCAGGTTTTAATTTGGCAAGAGCTTCAATGGATGTATCACGACGCACGCCTTCGTCTATATTGACGACAGACGTCGAGTTTACTTTTTTGCCATCTTTGAATATTACATTGTCAACATTGATAGCGACAATTTCATCTTTGAAAAATCCACTGTCAATAGCTTTTGCAGCCAGGGAATGAGATCGATAAGCGAAGGCATCAGCATCATCCCGGTTTATCCCATATTTTCCTGCAACGGCCTCTGCCGTCGCTCCCATGCTGACTAGATAATCCGGGGTAGTGGAGGCCACTTTATAGCTTGGTGCGAATTTGTATCCTGTCATCGGAATCATGCTCATCGATTCCGTTCCACCCGCGATATAGCATCTGCCCATCCCTGCTTTGATTTTGGCAGTTGCGATGGAAATAGATTCAAGTCCTGAAGCACAATACCGGTTGATCGTCATACCCGGTGCATCATGGCCAAGAGCACGCATCGATATTTGTCTTCCGATTTGCAAGCCCTGTTCACCTTCAGGATTTGCACATCCGACAATGACATCATCAATTAGTTTTGGATCCAGTTGTGGTACCTGTTCCATGAGATACCTGATGACATCCACAGCGAGATCATCAGATCTGTAATGACTGAATCCTCCACGACCAGCTTTTCCAACCGCAGATCTATATGCTTTAATTATATAAGCCATTTGAATTTTAGATTTTCGATTTTTGGATTTTTGATTTGTAATTTTCTCGCAAAGACGCAAAGTCGCAAAGAAAAATTTGGTTTACCATTCAGATTAAAATATTTTTTTATTGCTTATTGCCTATTGCCTATTGCTTATTGCATTCTCCTCTAATTCCTTAGTGGCTTATTTTTCTCCAGCATATATTGAATGCGTTCCTGTGTTTTTTGTTCACCACATAGTGACAAAAAGGCTTCTCTTTCGAGATCAAGTAAATATTGTTCTGTGACAAGTTGTGCTCCTGTCAGATCACCACCGCATAATACCCATGCCAGCTTCTGCACTATTTTAATATCATGTTCGGAGCCATAACCTGCCAGACGAAATTCATTAGCAAAGCTGTAAAGTGAGGCGAGTCCCTGACGGCCTAAGACCAGGATATCTTTTCTTTTCAATGGCATGACATATCCCGGACTTAATTCAAGTACTTTGTTTTTGGCTTCTGTGATATTATTTGATGCATTGATGACCACTTCGTCTCTTCCTTTGATCAGGTATCCCAGATCGTATGCTTCATAAGCAGATGTCCCAACCGATGCCGTGGCCATATTTTTACATCGTTCTATGAGGGAGGGAATCTGAACATCCCCTGGATCAAAAGAATCGGCAAGTCTTACCGCGAATTCCTTTGTTCCACCACCACCTGGAATAAGTCCAACGCCAGCTTCAACAAGTCCAATATAGGATTCAGCGGATGCAGCTACAGCGTCACAATGCATGGATATTTCACAACCACCTCCGAACACATATCCCTGGGTGGCTGCTACAACTGGCACTGAAGAGTATCTGCATCGCATGGAAGTTTGTTGAAAATAATTGACCGCACTGTCCAGTTCATCCCATTCTTCCTGGAAAGCCATCATACCGATCAGCATGAGATTGGCACCCACTGAGAAATTAGTAGCCTGGTTTCCGATGACGAGACCTTTCCAGGATTCTTCTTCCGCAATGCGTATGGATTCGTTCAAACCACGAAGGATACCTTCTCCTATCACATTTGCTTTGCTTTTAAATTCAAAGCATAGTACTCCGTCTCCAATATCATGGAGTACAGCTTCATCATTTTTGTAAACTGCGGATTTTCCTTTTAGTACTGTTAAGTTAATTCGATTATCATTTCCACTGAGCGGAACATAATCTGCTGTTCTGCTATCATATACTAATTGCTTCCCGGCTTTATTCACATAAAATGTATTATGCCCATCAGCCAACATTTTCTCTACCCAGGGACTAATTGAAAGTCCCGCAGCTTTGGCATCATCGACACCCTGCTTAACACCGATGATGTCCCAATATTCAAAAGGGCCATAGGACCAGGCAAATCCTGCCTTCAACGCATCGTCAATACTATTCAGTCCATCTGCAATTTCAGGAATACGATTACTTACGTATGAAAAAAGGCCTATCAAATGTTGCTTCACTAATTGCCCGCCATTGTCAGATGAATTATAAATGGCCCTGACGCGTTTTTCAACGTCGTCTATTTGTTTTGATAACCCTAAGGAAGAAAGATCCATTCGTGGATCTTTTTCATATTGAAGTGTTTTAAGATTCAGGGATAAAAATATATTGCCTCCCTTCTCATCTTTTCCTTCACCCTTTTTATAAAAACCTTGACCTGTTTTATTCCCAAGGAATTTATTCTCCAAAAGAAAATTCATGTAAGCCGGTATGTTGAAAGCTCCTGCTTGTTCATCATCAGGACAATTTTGTTGAATGCCCTGCATGACTTTTACGCCGGTATCATGACCTACCAGGTCAGCTAATCTGAATGTTCCTGTATTGGGCCGGCCTATTGCCGGACCAGTAAGTTTGTCAACAATACTGATGGGTAAATCCAATTGTTCCGTGAGCTGAAATATCCTTGCCATGCTATATACACCTACCCGGTTAGCAATGAAAGCAGGTGTATCCTTACATAGGACCGTTTGCTTACCAAGGAATCGATCTCCAAAATCCATCATAAACCTGACAATCTGCGGATCTGTGTCCGCAGTCGGAATGATCTCAAGTAACCTGAGATAACGAGGAGGATTAAAAAAATGGGTCCCCAAAAAATGTTTTCTGAAACTCTCGGTCCTTCCTTCAGCTATAGAATGTATCGGAATACCAGAGGTATTGGAACTGATGATTGAATCCGGATGGCGATATTGATCTACTTTTTCAAAAAGGGATCTTTTAATTTCTAGTTTTTCGACGATCACTTCGATGATCCAGTCTGATTCCTTTATCGAAGGAAGATCATCATCAAAATTGCCAGTAGTGATGCGCTGCACAAAATCAGGATGATAGAAAGGCGTTGGTTTTTGTTTAATCGCTGCCGCTAATGCCAGGTCAGCTATAAGGTTTCGATTTTTGCCTTCTTCTTTCGTAGCTAAGTCAAGCATCTGCACCTGGTAACCTGCATTTGCAAAATGCGCAGCGATTCCGGCGCCCATAACCCCTGATCCGAGAACGGTTATTTTTTTAATGATCCTCATGTAAAATTGTAAGATTGCTTAAGCCTGTAAGATAGGAAGAGAGCGAGAAAGTAAGACAGTAAGAAAGTAAGACTGTAAGAAAGTAAGAGAGGCGAAGGATAAAAGGAGCTGTCCATGGTTCTATGTTATGATTTGGTTCGGGATATTTAAAAGCCGGATTTCAAATTCTAAATACACATTAAAAAATTAAATAATATGACAATATTCGCCTAAATTTGTCTTCTGGTGCACGTATAGTCAATGCCCCTTCGTTATTTTTTAGATCATTAATTAATTCAGGATAGTGAACTCAGCATCTGTCATAGGTCATGGAGAACAAATCACTCAGGGAAAAGGGTGGATTGTTAGTTTAGTCATTCACATTATTTTGATTGCACTACTATTTCTTCCCATGATCGCTATTCATATTCCACCGCCGGTAGAAGAAGGCTTGATTGTAAGCCTTGGATTACCGGATGAAGGTCAGGGAGATCAAGCACCTGCTATGAACGCAGAACAACCAATGCCGGAAAATCAATCTCAACCTGCGGAAGCCGTGCAGGAAATGACAGCAAGGAAACCTGAGAAACAGGTTTCAAGTAAAGTCGTCACAAGCAACGAACAAAATGCGATCATTGTAAAGGAAGCAGAAGCGAAAAAGCAAGCACAGGCTGAGGCTCAACGCAAGGCTGCAGAAGAAGCAAAGAAACAGGAAGAATACAACAAAACAAAAAAATCATACGGTGATCTTCTGGGCGGAACCGGAAAAGGTAACACCGGTAAATCGGGAAGTCAGGGGGATCCGAATGGGGACCCAAATGCAAGCGCACTCGAAGGAATCAGTAAAGGCAGTGGGAGAGTAGGTGGAGGATTAGGTAAGCGAGGAGTGTTGCATGAACCTCAAATTAATGATCGCAGTCAGAAAACCGGTCTTGTGGTGATCAGTGTATGTGTGGATAAAACAGGCAAAGTCATTAAAGCTGATTATACCCAAAAAGGATCGACCACCACAGATTCGGAGTTAAAGGATATCGCCCGTAAAGCAGCCTTACAATTTAAATTTACACCTAGTGAAATAGAAGAACAGTGTGGCACCATCACTGTTGATTTCAAAGTCAGGGGATAACCATGAATTACCTGAAATACCCCAAATCTGGTTCTGCCTTATTGGGCCAGTCCCTATTTTAAATTTGTTATATTTAGGAGTACTTTCAACCTGCCTGGTGATGAAAAATTTGCTCCTGTTCTGTCTGGCTGTTTTTGGCATGACATCCTGTTCAAAGGATTCATTGGACCAAAATATAGATGCTCTTATTCGGCCGAATAAATCTGAAATTATGGTAAGTGTTTCGTATTTACATTGGACTGACCAATGTGAATTTAGGTGTGGCAACACAGGCGGTCAAACATTATCCTCTATTGCCAACGCGAAGGTCGAATTATACTCAGGTGAACAAAACAGTTCAGATACTATAGGAACTCCTCTGGTAAATATTAAAACAAATGATGATGGTGCTGCTTTGATCGATGACATCGAACCGGCTTCATACACTGTTTGGGTAGATACGCCTTTCGGTAAAAAATCAAGAACCATCTCTACTCAACTTCACAGAAGATCATATATTGATTTCAGCTTCTGAAGTTGATTCAAAGATTGACAATAAAAAATCCGGATATGGTCACAGATCCGGATTTTTTATTCAATGAAAAATCAAATTACCTTTAGGCAATATTTTTTATTAGTCCCGGACGAAAGCATGATCTACATAGGAGTTTCTGAAAAAGTAAAGATGACAAGACTTTCTGGGATAATATTTATCCTGGTATTATTTTCCAGTCAATGTGTATTCGGACAATTATTTCCCGGATTGGTAGGAGAACCGCTAGCAGATGCAATACGCAATGAATACAAACCTACCCAGCTACTCTCTTTCGCACAGGCGAAGGACACGCTATATGCTAAGGTATTTATTGAAAATGATTCAGTTAAGTGTATTTACTCGGGCCTCTCTCATTATTTACCTGTGGGTGTTGATCCTTCGCAATGGGTATTTGGAAGTGGTAATGAAGTTGAATCCATCAATCTTGAACATGGCTGGCCTCAGGCAAAAGGAGCAGGTGATGGTACAGACGGGCAAATGAACATGTATAATTTATTTCCGTCACGAGTTGCCATCAATTCCGACAGAGGAGATTTTCCATACTCTGATATTAATGATGATGCCACAACCAAATGGTATTATCGGGGCCAGGTAATGACAAATAAACCAAGTGCAAATATCAATGCATATAGCGAATTCAAATCCGGTGACTTCGAACCACGTGAATCCGTAAAAGGTGATATAGCCCGGGCTATGTTTTACTTCTGGACCATCTACAGGGATGATGCAGTGGTTGCCGATCCTGCTTTTTTCGAACAGCAGAGAACTTCCTTATGTCAATGGCAGGAAGATGATCCTGTAGATGATTTTGAAAATCTTCGAAATGACAGAATTTCGACATATCAGAGCGGAAAGAAGAACCCTTTCGTCTCGGATTGCACGCTTGCGACAAGGGCTTATTGTCCTCTCCAAACGGATTGTAATAGTGTCTCAGTCATTGAAACTAATAAAGCCAGCCTTACGCTTCGATTCGATCCGTCTGAACAGAGGTTGCTCGTTGATTCAGATCTAAGTCAGCTTTGGAACATCACGGTCATATCAATTTCAGGCCGGAAAATATATGCTTCCAAAATTGAAAGCAATCATTGGAGCGAATCACTTTCTTTATATTCTGGTATCTATGTTGCCTATTGCTTTGGAGAGGGAGGAATCTCCATTTTGAAATTTTTCATTCCATGATATAAGAAGTTCATATTCGTGAAATAAATATTGTATTGTCCTGATACTCTTAAAGTTAAATTGAATTATATTTGTCTTCTGCTCTGAACCCCATAAAGAAAGGAAACTGAAAAATCCAACTATTTAGATTCCATATTTCAGTTTTATATCCTCTTTACTTCAGACGGTTTTATTGAATATATTGCTAATCAAATACATACATATTTGATATAATTTTATGTATATGATCCACCTAAAAGTTAGAATTGTGAAGAAGGCTGTTATTTTGATTTGAAATATTGCTTTTGAATGTGATAGAAGAATTCGAGGACTTAATTGGTGTATAATTTGATCATAGGCATGAATTTTGAATAAGTACGAGAAAAAACCTTAAGGGTAGAAAGTATGTTTCGAATGAATTATTAGAAAATGATCACATAGCCCAAAATCCAATATCGCCTGGCGAAACCCATCTTCAGGTGATAGATAAAAGAACTTAATGAAAGTAACACTCCCTGTCGGTACATTATATCGAAACCAAAACTGGAAAGAACTTTCCGGTTTTGGTTGGTTGGTATTATTCATAATCATGAATTTGTTTTTTGCGAATGATGGTCTTAGCCAGATTCAGCTACGTGGGGAAGCATCATCAACAGCAGTAATAAATCATTTAATTACTATAAATAAACCTGCAGGGCTTCAGGTTCATGATGTGATGATTGCGAATATTATGCAAGCCGCTTATCCACAAGGTTCTTTGAGTAATGCATTATTAGGCGGATGGTCTGTAATTGACGGAAGATCTTTGGGGACCGGAAATGCATTTGGATCTTTTCGGAGAACTTGGTGGGGAACTGTTTTATACAAGACTGCAACTGAAACAGATGTTTCTCAATCCAGCTTCACCTTCATTTTAAACCCCATTGCCTTGGAAGCTGCGGGTGATATAACTGCTTATTTTGGAGTAGATGTTACTGGCGGAGTTACAGAAACCGGAGCAGGAGGTGGCCCATTTGATTGCGATCCTGGTATTATAACTGGTGGGTTATCAGCTTATTGTACTGCAACAAGTCTTCACACTATTTCCGCCAATACCGGTTTGATTATGTTGGGTCAACATGGCAATGACGATTCTTGGAACGCATCATTATCGGACTGGCATACATATATCCCCGGAACTCTTGAAGAGATATATGACGTGAACTATTCAAATCTGGGTATAGGTGCCGCATGGGCTATCGATCCTGAAATTGATAATACTTCGGATGGTTCAGCCTTTATAAATAATTTAAATTTTCCTCAGGGCCTGCCATCACACTCAGGGGGAATTCTTTTAGCTTTAAAAAGTTGTACTCCTCCACCGATAGATCCAATAGGAGGTGGTGCTCCCACTGTTTATTTAGGTTCACAAACACCAGCTTTCACTGATGCAACCACTGGTGGAAGTTGGTCAATTATAGATGGAAGTGGATCCGCAACAATAGATCAAAATGGAATTGCTACCGGAGATGCAGTGGGACTTGTTCATGTCGTATATACAGTTACAGATGAAGATGGCTGTTCAGGAACAGTCACTGTTGCATTAAATGTTATCGAATTTCCATTACCCGTCATCTCAACCCGATTTGCCAATCCATCCTTTGGCTGTGATGGACAGTATTGTGTTGATGTTGAATTCAAATGCAATCAGCCCAACCAGCAATTATTTGGAATGAATGTTCGATTTTTTTATCCGGATAGTATCCTTGAACTTATAGGTTTTTCTGATTTTCACAATGGCTACGGAATAGCACAACCTGATCCTCCGGACATTGTTACTAATTCGGCCGCAGGCGCAGCTTTCAATTTTACAGGTCCTGCTGAATGGGTCAATGGCGCAATTCAGCTTGACAATCCAAATATCATAACTTACCTGGATACAGTTCAATGGACAAAACTTTTCCAGGTTTGTTTCGAAATAGATGATCCTAATCCGAACATGGCAAGTTTTTGTCCTCCGCTTGTTTGGGATATTGAACAAGACATTAACAATGGTGGATATTTTAGTGGAGACGATGGAGTGGTTATCACTGTTATTGATCCTGATCCATTCATTGAATCTTCACCTGCATATACTAGTGTTGATCAATTCAACTGGATGTATACAGGTAGTGGCTCTGCACCATTTGGTGAACCTGTTTCTAACAATTGTACAACTCTTACCCCTGATTGTTCTCCATACATCAGTTGCCCATCAGGCAGAATCCTGGAATGTGGTGAATCAACAAGTCCTGTCAATACAGGATATGCCACATCAAGTGATAATTGTACCGGAGACCCCATTATTACATATAGTGATACGCAAATAAGTGGTTCATGTCCCCAGCAATACAGCATTCAGAGACGATGGATTACTACAAATGCTTGTGGGTTTTCGGACACTTGTGTTCAAACCATATCGGTGATAGATACTGAAGCGCCTATCATCACATGTCCTTCGAATATTACTGTCTTTTGTCCTGCCACTCCTGTCTTTGCAACACCAATTGCAACGGATGGTTGCGATCCCTCCGTGATAATCACATTTACGGATGTTACTATCGCGGGTTCATGCCCTGATCAATATATCATCAACCGGACGTGGAAAGCCACAGATCATTGTGGAAATTTCAGCACTTGCATTGCTACAATTCAATACAAGGATGAAACCGCACCATCGATAACCTGCCCCGTAAATATCACTATCAATTGTCAGGAAGATAATTCTTCAGTACACACAGGGTTGGCAACAGCGACTGATAATTGCTCATCAGTTCTGGTTACTCAAACTCAGACCAGTTCTCAAAATCCTGATGTGGATGCATGTGATCATTATACTTATGTGATCTCACGCTTATGGACCGCAGCGGATGCCTGTGGGAATAGTACCAGTTGTATGCAGACCATTAATGTAAGAGATGTGACAGGTCCTGTGATCACTTGTCCATCGAACATTACAGTTTTATATCCTGGAAGTACATTGCCGGTGAATACAGGAAATGCAACAGGTCTTGACAACTGTGATTCAGGTTTGTCGATGACATTCACGGATGTACTATCTCCTCTTGTTTGTCCCAGCATAAATAAAATCACACGTACCTGGAAAGCGACTGATGCTTGTGGAAATTCCAGTACATGTCAGCAGACTATTGTGATTGACGACAGAGGAAGTATATGTGGATCAGTTCATGATGATCTTGGTCAACCAATAGCAGGTGTTGAAATTAAATTAGTAGCTGATGTTAATAGCAACCAGATGTATGATGGTGTGGATACGCTTGTAGCCACATTATTTTCCAATGCAGGTACTGGTCAATTCTGTTTTCAACAAATCAGACCTTGTAGTTATATATTGGTTGAGGTACAGCCAGCTACCTATGGTGAGCTATCAGACTTTGACAGCACGCCTGACCCTGATGGAGATGATAGTGGAGATGGACCGGACAACCAGATACCTGTTAACTTAACTGCAGCAGAAAATGACGGAGATAACAACTTTATTGATATTAAATGTCCGACACAATTGCCGGTAATTACTCCTGATACAATTTGTGCAAACGGAAGTGTTGTTTTTCAGATTAACGCTATTCCTCTAGGGGCCTTAACCTATTCATGGGATTTTGGAAGTGGATCAAACCCGTTAACAGGCATTGGCCTTGGACCTCATACAGTAAGCTATATCACCACTACTAATAATCAGGCAAATGGTGCAGTGATCACAATGAATATCCAGAAGACTGGATGCCCAAACTTATCCGGGCAGGTTAGTAGTGTAAAAATAAATCCATATCCTAATGCAGCAATAAATCAAACGTCCTCGGGATCATGTTACTTTACTAACAGAACTTTTCAACCGGTTCAGGCTGAAATTCCAGGTGCAACTTATTCATGGACATTTGGATCAGGAGCAGTTCCTTTATCTGCTACCGGTTATGGGCCACATGTCGTTTATTACACAAGTGCCGGGGCTAAAACTGTCAAGCTTGTCATCATGCCAAATGAGCCGGGAGCTCAATGTCCTGATAGTTCGTCCGTAATGTTTACCATCACCTCATGTCCGTCAAATATTACAGGTTCAGTGAAAACAGTGGAAGGAACAGGAATTGGAGGGGTAACTATAAGATTATATAACGATATTAATTATGATGGAATGCCCGATGATACGATATGGGTTATTTCAAAGAATACGGTTTCCGGAACAGGTAATTTTTCTATGACTTTGGTTACACCGGGAAATTATGTTCTTGTGGAACTTCAGCCATTTGGGTATGTTTCATTTAATGACAGGGATATTAGTCCCGACGGTGATATTGTTCCAAACATTGATTCGCTGGATAATATTATTCCAATTACGGTTCGCCCTTCGCTCACTGATGGTGGAAATAATTTTACCGAAAGTCTTGGACCCGGAGATATATCAGGGTCAGTATTTGATGATGTCGATGGCAATGGAATACCTGGTACAAATGAAGGAATAGCCGGAGTAACGATAAAACTTTTTAGTGATTCTAATGCGGATGGACATGCGGACAACATGACTCCCATAGCAATGCAAACAACTTCAGCTATAGGGTTTTATTCATTCCCTCTTGTTCCCATAGGTCACTATGTATTAGCGGAGACTCAACCATTAAATTACACTTCAGTGATGGATTATGATTATACTGAAGATCTTGACGTTCCTACAAATGGTGAATTCCATGATGATACCATACCTGTCCAAATTATAATTGGAGAACATGACGACTCAAATTATTTTGTAGAAACTTCGGGTTGTAATTTATTAGTCATGAATACCCTTGATTCAGGGCCTGGATCTTTACGTGCAGCTATTGCTTGTGCTGCAGATGGAGATACGATTCGTTTTGCTAATTCCCTTCAAGGCATGACCATTTTGATTACTTCCAGTAGAATCGAAATAAGCAAGGAGCTTACTATATTGTCCACATTGTCACCCCGCATATCTATTTACTCACAGATTCCGGGGTTGTTTAAAATCCTGGGCAATTTACAAGTTGAATTCCGTCAGGTTGATGTTGTGAGTGGGATGACAATTTCCGGAAATATGGGAGCAGCTTTTGAAAATTTAGGAAACCTTAAACTGCATGATGTTCATTTATTGCGAAATCCAAGCCTCCCTTCTGGTCAGTTTTTAATACGGAATATGACTAACAGTAATCTGCTTTTAAGTGGTAGTTGTCTTATTGAAATGTACTAAGTTCTTTGTCCATGAAGGACTAAGAGCATAACAATGTGATCTTCCGATCCCTTGAAATACGATTGATTTCATCAGGCTTAGCTTGTATATATAGCAAAAAAAACCCTGAATCCAAAAAAACTTCTGATTCTCTGGCGTTACCTGATTATGGGTAAAAAGAGTCACTTTCCGGCTGATCAATAATTTAAAACCTGCCTTTAATAGCACAACCGAATTTTTTTTTTGAAAAAATAAATTTTTTTTTAGGTGAATCCGGGTATTCCGCGGTAAAACGCTGGTAATATATATTAAAAAGTAATATTAAATAAAGTTCAAAAATGATACCAAACAGAGTAAATTTTATTTGTTATCAATTATGTGTTAACACTTTATAAATATATATTAGTTTAATGTGTTAATATTTTGGATCAATTTGAATTTCTGTAAAAGAAATGAATAAATC